>DATBXI010000436.1:0-6348 GCA_036514355.1 Desulfuromonadaceae bacterium | reverse complement strand
GGATGTTGTCGGCAATGGTGCCGTGGAAGAGGTACGGCCTCTGGGGCACCCAGGCCACCAGTTTGCGCCACTCATCCATGTCGCATTGGGCCAGGTCACAGCCGTTCACCAGCACCCGCCCCTGCCCAGGCAGGGCAAATCCCAGGAGCAGCGCCGCCAGGGTGCTCTTGCCGCCGCCGCTCGGTCCCACCAGGGCCACCCGCTCGCCCGTTGCCAGGGAGATCGTGACTCCGTCGACCGCGGGCGGTGCGTCCGGCTCGTAGCGGAAACCGACCTCCTCGAAGCGGACCAGGAGCGCGGAACAGTCGGGCAACGGGAGAGGCGGGGCGGGGCGAGCGGCAACAGGCGTGTCCAGCAGGGCGAATATCCGTTCTGCCGCGCCGAGGGCCTCCATGCGGGCGTGGTAGTAGTTCCCCATCTGCCGCAGCGGCAGGTAGAACTCCGGGGCCAGGAGCAGCACAAGGAAGCCATCCCGGAAGGCCATGGCGTTGTTCATCAGGCGGAAGCCGATGATCACCGCCATCACCGCCACGCTGACCGTGGCAAAGAACTCCAGCACCAGGGCCGAGAGGAAGGCCACATAGAGCACCGACATGGTGGCGCGGCGGTAGTCGTCCGAGATGCGCGCGATCAGTTCGGCCTCGCGCCGGGAGGCGTTGAACATGCGCAGGTCGGCCAGGCCGTTGACCCGGTCGAGGAAATACCCCCCCAGACGGGCCAGGGTGCGCCACTGGCGCTGGTTGAGCCGCTCCGCGCCCCGGCCGATCAGGATGGTGAGCAGGGGGATGAAGGGGGCGCTGAAGAGCATGATGGTGGCCGAGATCCAGTCGGCCGGGACAATCGCCGCCAGGATGGCGAGCGGCACCAGGGCCGTCACCGCCAAGTGCGGCAGGTAGCGGCCGTAGTACCCCTCCAGGGCATCAACCGCATCCACGACCACCGTGGCCACCTCGCCGGCACGCTCCCCCCGCAGGCTCAGGGGCCCGGCCTCCATCAGGCGCCGGAACAGGTCGTTGCGCAGGTCCCGGCGGATGGCGGCCGAAGCGCTGAAGGCCACCCGCTCCGCGACCCACGTGAGCCCGGACCTGAGCAGCATCAGGGGGGGCAGCCAGAGCAGGTGGGGCAGCACCTCCCCAAGCCCGGCGTTGTGGAGCATGACACGACTCACCACCGACGCCACGATCAGCGCCTGGGCGATCAGGACACAACCGCCGCTGACGGCCAGCCCCACGGCCAGCATCAGGGTCGGCTTGATCCGCGCCTTGAGGGCGCTCAGTCGTTGTTCAGGGGTGCGTTGTTCGGGGGGGGGTGAGGTCACGAGAATCTCCCGTACGGGGCAGGAAACAATTCAGCGCAGGGTCGACGAACATCATCTCTCACAGAGATCACAGAGGCGCAGAGAAAATCAAAAATCCAACATTGATAATCGGATCGGAATAACACAGAGCACACTGAGAACACGGAGAATTTCCCTACGGCCATTTTCAGGTTTATTCTGGCTCTTGATTGATGAGAGTTGAGTCTTTATCCTGGTTCCTGAATTAATAACTCTCCGGTGCTACTCGTGTTCTCGGTGTTCCCCGTATTTTAATGCTTTTCGGCCTTCGGTTTTCTCTGTGCCTCTGTGAGCTCTAGCGAACGAAGTGAGCGAGTGAGAGGAGAGTTTCTTTCTTCTTTCAAGAGGCAGCGCGTTGCCGGGCCGCCTCGAACAGGGCTATGGCACCGGCCACCGAGGCGTTCAGCGACGCCACCCCGCCGTAGTGGGGGATAGACATGAGTACGTCGCACTGTTTGCGGACAAGCGGACGGATCCCTTCCGCTTCGCTCCCCACCAGCAGCGCGATCTTGCCGGAAAAATCCACATTGTAGAGCGACTGCCCCGCCTCGCCGGCCAGGCCGTAGACCCAGTACCCCCCCTTTTTCATCGTCTCCAGGGAGTGGGCGATATTGGTCACCTGGACCACCGGCACGGTTTCCACCGCACCGGCCGAGGCCTTCTCGGCAGCTGCCGTGACGCCGCAGGCGCGGTCCCTGGGAATGATCACGCCGTCGCAGCCGGCGCAGGCCGCCGACCGGATCAGGGCCCCCAGGTTGTGGGGGTCCTGGATGCCGTCCAGGACCAGGAGGAAACCGTTCTTCCCGCTGATGGAGGCCAGCAGGTCATCCAGGTCGGCGTACCGGAACGGCTCCACCTCCAGGGCAATTCCCTGGTGGTGGGACGAGCCGCACATCCTGGTGAGGTCCTGTTTCTCGCGGCGATGCACCGCCACCCCCCGCTGCTCGGCCAGTTTGAGGATCTTTTCCACCCGGTGGTCGCTGGCGCTGATCTGCACGTACAGGCTGTAGGCGGCCCGCGTACCCTGCAAGGCTTCCTTGACCGGGTTGACCCCGAAGATCAGTTCGCCTTTCATGGCCGGGCCGCCACGATCTCGTCAACGATCCGATCGGCAGCAGCAGCCGGATCGGCAGCCTTGGCGATGGGCCGGCCGATCACCAGGTAATCGGCTCCGGCAGTGACCGCCTCAGCGGGGGTCATGACCCGCTTCTGGTCGTCAACGCCGGCAAAGCCGGGACGCACACCGGGGGTGACGATCAGGAAGTCCGGGCCGCAGGCCTGCCGGATCGGGCCGATCTCCAGGGGAGAGGCCACCACGCCGTCCATGCCCGCTTCACGGGCCAGCCGGGCCAGGCGGACCACCATCTCCTCCACGGAGCGGTCGATCCCCACCCGCTGCAGGGTCTCGGCGGTGGACGAGGTCAGGATGGTGATCGCCAGCATGCGGGGACGCTGGTCGCCGAACTCCCGCTGAACCTCGCGGACCGCGGTCTCCATCATCTCCGGCCCGCCCAGCGCATGCATATCCACCAGTTGCACTCCCATACGGACCGCCTCCACCGTGGCCTTGGCCACTGTGTTGGGAATGTCATGGTATTTCAGGTCCAGGAATACGCCGCCGTTGTGGCGTTGCACCGCCCTGACCGCATGGGGGCCGCAGGCGGTGAACAGCTCCTTGCCCACCTTGAACATCCCCACCCGGGGGGCAAGCAGTTCCGCAAAACGCTCGATCTCCTCCAGGTCGTTCACATCCAGGGCAAAGATTATCTTCTTGCGCGCTTCGTCACGTGTCATATGACCCTCTTTCACATCTGCCACAGAGACACTGAGACACAGAGAACTTCAAACATCTTACAGGATGACGAAACCGATCGCATGTAATCCTGCATATACTGCATGTTTCGATTTACTCCGTGTCTCTGTGGCTCTGTGGCGGATTTTCTATCTTTCCCAAATCTCTTTCTTGTCCTTGCCCAGGTAGGCCCGCTTCACCTCGGCGTTCTCCATCAGTTCCGCCGCAGCCCCCTCCAGGATGACCTTGCCGGTCTCCAGGACGTATCCGCGATCAGCCAGTTTCAGGGCCGCCTTGGCGTTCTGTTCCACCAGCAGGATGGTGGTGCCGTTCTCCTGCCGCAACTGTTCCAGCACCCGGAAGATCTCCTGCACCACCAGCGGCGCCAGCCCCATGGAAGGCTCGTCCAGCAGCAGCAGTCGGGGACGCGCCATGAGCGCCCGGCCGATGGCCAGCATCTGCTGCTCCCCACCGGACATGGTACCGGCCGGTTGCCGGCGCCGTTCTTCCAGGCGGGGGAACAGGTCGAACACCCGCTGCATGTCCCCATGGATGGCCGCCCGCCCCTCGCGGCTGCGGTAGCGCAGGTAGGCGCCCAGCTCCAGGTTGTCCTCCACCGAGAGCGGCTTGAACACCTGGCGCCCCTCCGGCACCTGGGAGATGCCCAGCTTGACGATCCGGTCCGGCGCAAGGGCGGTAACCGCCTCCCTGCCGAACAGTACCTCGCCGCCGGTTGCCGGGGTAACCCCGGAGATGGTGTTGAGGATGGTGGTCTTGCCGGCGCCGTTGGCCCCGATCAGGGTCACGATCTCCCCTTCGGCCAGGTGCAGGGAGACGTTCTTCAGGGCATGCACCTTGCCGTAGTGGGTATTTATGTTTTTGAGACGTAACATTTAAACCTCGTAACTCCCCCTGCCCCCCTCTTATCTCAAGAGGGGGAACGAAAAGCTCCTCCCCTTACATAAGGGGAGGCGGGGGAGGGGTTACAACTGCAGGTTAATTCCAGGTTATTCTTCCCCGAGATACGCTGCGATAACTTCGGGATTCTCCTGTATCTCCCGCGGCGTCCCCTCGGCCAGCTTCTTCCCCAGATTGAGCACCACGATCCGGTCGCAGATGTCCATCACCAGCTCCATGTCGTGCTCCACCAGCACTACCGTGATCCCCATGTCACGGATTGCCTGGATGAGCCGGGCCAGGGCCAGGGTTTCCTGGCTGTTCAGGCCGGCCGCCGGTTCGTCCATCAGGATGATGCGCGGCCCGACGGCCAGGGCGCGGGCGATCTCCAGGAGCCGCCCCTTGCCGAAGGGGAGGTTGCCGGCCGTGACTGCGGCCAGGTCGGCGATCCCGGTGAACTCCAGCCACTTCATGGCTTCAGTCCGGATGCGCCGCTCCTCCATGATGCTCCAGGGCATCTTCAGGGCGCAGGAGAGGATGCCACTTGAGCTCTTGGTGTGCAGCCCGACCATGACGTTCTCCAGCACGGTCATGGCGCCGAACAGCTCGATGTTCTGGAAGGTCCGCACCATGCCGCGCCGCGCCAGGCGCTCGGGCGGCAGCCCCGATATGTCCTGCCCCTCCAGCCGGACCCTGCCGGACGTCTGCCGGTAGATGCCGGTAATGATGTTGAACAGCGTGGTCTTGCCGGCGCCGTTGGGGCCGATCACGCCGGTGATCTCCCCCTGGTTGGCGCAAAAGGAGACATCCTCCAGCGCAGTGACCCCGCCGAAGCGCTGGGTTATGGCAGCGACCTCAAGCATGGCCCGCCCTCCCCTTCACCCGCGCCATCTTGCGGACCAGTTCCGGCACCCCGCGCACCAGGCCGCCGGGCATGAACATGACCATCGCCATCAGCAGCCCGCCGTAAATGACGATGTCGTAATCCCGCGCATTGCGCAGCAGTTCGGGCAACAGCGTCAACAGGGCCGCCCCCAGGAACGAGCCGTAGATGCTCCCCAGACCGCCGATAACCACCATGGTCAGCAGTTCCACGGAGAAGTTGAAGCCGAACGAGGCGGGGGAGACAAAGGTCATGGTATGGGCATACAGGCAGCCGGCCAGGGCGGAGATCAGGGCCGACAGGGCGAACACCTGCACCTTGAGCAGGCGGGCGTTGACCCCCATCACCCGCGCCGCCACCTCGGAATCGTGGATGGCCTTGAGCGCCCTCCCCACCCGGGAATTGGCCAGGTTGACCGCCAGGAGGACGACCAGGAGGGTAATGGTCCAGATCAGGTAGTAGTTCTTGATGTCCGTGTCAAAGGTGGTGGCGCCGATGGCGAGGTTGGGGATGCCGGAGAGGCCGGAGGGCCCGCCGGTCAACTCCACGGTCTCGTTGAAGACGATGTAGATGATGATCCCCAGCCCCAGGGTGGCCATGGCCAGGTAGTGCCCCTTCAGCTTGAGGATCGGAAAGCCGACCAGGAAGGCCAGGCACCCCACGCTGAGTGCCGCCAGCGGCATGACCAGCCAGGGGTTGAGGCCGCAGGTCGCGGTCAGGATGCCGGACAGGTAGGCGCCCAGGCCGAAGAAGCCGGCGTGCCCCAGGGATATCTGGCCCGCATAGCCCAACAGCAGGTTGAGGCCGATGGCCAGCATGGTGTTGATGCCCACGAACACCAGCACGTTCATCAGGTACCCGTCCTTGAACAGGAGCGGGCCGGCCAGGATCATCGCGCTGAAGGCCAGGAATTTGATCAGTTCTCGCTTCACGCCCTCATACCCTCTCGGTCTCGCCCTTGCCGAACAGACCCTGGGGACGGATGAACAGGATCAGCAGCAGGATGATGAAGGCGATGGCGTCCTTGTAGCCCGAGGAAATCAGGCCGGCCCCCAGGGATTCCAGCACCCCCAGGATCAGCCCCCCCGCCACCGTGGCCAGGCCGCTGCTCATGCTGCCGATGATGGCGGCGCAGAACCCCTTCAGCCCCAGCATGATCCCCACGTCATAGGCGGTCATGGTCAGGGGGGCAACGATGATGCCGGCCACCGACCCCATGGCCGAACTGATGATGAAGGAAAAGAGCACCATGCGGCGGACGTCGATCCCCACCAGCCCGGCGGCGCGGCGGTTATAGGCGCAGGCCCGCATGGCCTTGCCGCTGATGGTGTGGTAGAAGAAGAACTTGTTGGCGCCGATCACCACCAGCATGATGCCGAGGATCCACAGATGCTGGGGCAGAATGGTGGCCCCGGCTATGGTGATCGGTTCGTCGCCGGT
>DATBXI010000435.1:0-7239 GCA_036514355.1 Desulfuromonadaceae bacterium | reverse complement strand
TGCTGCTACATTATACCGCTGACCGCCCGGCGGGCAACGTATTTTAGTATTACTAAAGTTTGCTTGACCCTGCCTCCCCGGCTTGCTATATTCGCGCACGCTGTTTTATTCCGGCGTATTCGACAAAAAGGACGGAACCATGGCGCTGGAGCGTGGCTGCGTGCAGGTGTATACCGGCAACGGCAAGGGGAAGACCACCGCATCCCTCGGCTTGGCCCTGCGCGCCGTGGGCCGGGGCCTCAGGGTGTGCGTCTTCCAGTTCATCAAGGGGGGCGGCCCCTACGGCGAGCACCTCATCGCCGAGAAGCTGGCCCCGCTGCTCACCATCATCCAGAGCGGGCGGCCCGGCTGGGTCAACACCAAGGACATCACCGAGGACCGCGCCGCGGCCCAAGAAGCGCTGCTCCGGGCCCGGGAACTGCTGGCCAGCGGCGCATACGACCTCTTCATCTGCGACGAGATCAACGGCGCGGTCGGTTTCGGCCTCATCGATGTGGAGCAGGTACTGGAGCTGATCGCCCTGCGGCCGGAACGGGTGGAGCTGGTGCTGACCGGCCGCAACGCCCCGGAGCGGGTGATCGAGGCCGCCGACCTGGTGACCGAGATGCGCGAGGTCAAGCACTACTACAAGGCCGGCGTGCCGGCCAGGACCGGCATAGAGATGTAGCTGCGAATCCGAAAAAAGTCGATCTGGTTCGTTGCACTTCATTCTCGTCGCTGCCATCTGGAGTTTTTAGCGCATTCGTTACCAGCAAATCTGGGTTAAAACTTTACATCGGAGGTAGTATCCATGGCTTCAAGAACTCTGCGCGTACTCGTGGGCAAACCCGGGCTGGACGGCCACGACCGGGGCGCCAAGATCATCGCCCGCGCCTTCCGCGACGCCGGTTTCGAGGTGATCTACACCGGGCTGCACCAGACCCCGGAACAGATCGTCTCCGCCGCCATCCAGGAGGACGTGGACTGCGTCGGCCTGTCGATCCTCTCCGGGGCCCACAACACCCTGCTGCCCCGCGTCTGCCAGCTCTTCAAGGAGAAGAATGCCGACGACATCAAGGTCTTCGGCGGCGGCGTGATCCCCGAAGACGACATCCCCGGCCTCAAGGCCGCCGGCATCTGCGAGGTCTTCACCCCCGGCACCTCCACCGACGACATCGTGGCCTGGGTGAAGAACAACGTCCCGCCCAGGGCCTAAGCCAGGAACAGGGGCAAGGGGGTGACCATCCCCTTGCCCGCGAGTTTCCGCCTTCCTCTTTCCCCATCGTCTCCCTGTTTCACCTCTCCTGCACAGAACTCTCGCCTGTTTTCCATTGACGCACCCCTGCCCCGGCATTTACCCTGCCATTATCACACTGTCAGGGAGCATCAATATGGACGACTATACCCCCATGACCGCCGAGTCGGTCGCCACACTGCTGGAACAGGCCGGCGCCCGGGTGATGGTGCGCTCGGGCCGGACAGAGAACTACGGGGCGCCGCGGGAGTTCTCCTTCGAGGTGCGCGCCGTATTCCCCAACAGCATGGGGCTGCACGTGACGGCACGCCAGTTCAACTACCGGGATCCCTGGGAGGCCCAGGGACGGGTGAATGAGATGGTGGATGTTGCGCTCCTGCGGGACGGGGCGTTTTCTCCCCTGCCCAAGGGGTTTGCCTGGTTCCAGGGACGCGACGAGGAGTGCGGTCTGAGCGAGGAGCAGTTGCGGGAGGTCATCGCCTGCGTGGCCGGCCTCAATCCCAAGCTCTACCTGTTGCAGGAGATGACCGGGGACCTGTGACCGTTACATTTTGGCCGGCAGGAGGTACAATCAATCAGAAGTGAAGCGTCCCGATGGGAGGGTGTGTCATGAAACGTTCCTGGGTGTCACGGATGGTGTATGCCTGGCTGCTGGTCCCGATGCTGGCGTTGTGGCCCGGAAGCGGCGGCGCGGCGACGCGGACGGAAACCGCCACCTTTGCCGGCGGCTGCTTCTGGTGCATGGAGTCTCCGTTCGACAAGCTGGACGGGGTGATTTCGGTCACGGTCGGCTATACGGGCGGACAGACGAAGAACCCGACCTATGAACAGGTTTCGGCCGGCGGCACGGGTCACGCCGAGTCGGTACAGATCCGCTTCGACCCCGCCCGCATCGGCTACGACAGGCTCCTGGAGGTGTACTGGCACAACATCGATCCCACCGTCAAGGACCGCCAGTTCTGCGACGCGGGGCATCAGTACCGGAGCGCGATCTTCTACCATGGCGAGGAGCAGCACCGTGTAGCGCTGAAATCGCGCGAGGCCCTGGAACGGAGCAAACCCTTTGCCGAGGCGATCCAGACCGAGATCGTCCCGGCCGGCGCGTTCTACCCGGCCGAGGAATACCACCAGCACTACTACAAAAAGAACCCGCTGCGTTACAAATTCTACCGCAGCGGCTGCGGGCGCGACCGGCGGCTGCACGAGCTGTGGGGCAGCGCTGCCGGGCACTGATTGTGCGACATGATATGTCGCATAATCTCCCTGACCCTTTTCCCCGAAGGGGGAGGGACACCTCTCCTCCCCCCAGCGGGGGGAGGCTGGGAGGGGGGAATACCCCGGTCAATCGTTGCGCATGAACCGGCCCAGGGCCGGTTTCAGCATGCTGTCGATGAACGCGTCCACCTCTTGCAGCACCTCGGGGGCAATGTGGCTGAGGCTGGCGATGCGGGAGACCACGTCCGCTTGCAGCTGCCGGGGCAGGTGCTCGATGATCTCGCTGGTCTGATCCGAATTCAGCCGGGCCAGCACCACGGCGATGGTCTGGGGATGTTCCTGGGAGAGCAGGTGGGCGATGCCTTTGGAATCCATGGGACGCTCCTTAGAAGGGGAGTCACGTTCGATCCGCGACAGGGGGCCGTTGGGACGGCAGCGTATGGGTGACGGTCCCTGCGACCCCGTGAGCCGGGTCGAAGCTCCGCTCCATGAAGGTGATCACCCCAGCCCGATCCAGGAGGATGATGCTGGAGGAGCGGGTGCCGTAGTCGCTGCCGGCGATGAATGGGGAGGAGAGCAGCCGCTCCCGCTCCAGCCCCACGCCGGTGTCGGGCAGAAGGTGGTCCGGAAAGACGGTCCTGTCCCCCAGCAGGGCAAACAGCGCCTCGGGGTCCGGCGTATCGCTCCGCAGCAGGCGCTCCAGCCGCTCCCGGGCGCTTACCACCTTGGGCCAGGGGGTGTCCAGAAGATGGTTGCTCAGGCCGTGCACCCCCGGGGGTATCCGGCAGGGGTCGCTCCCCCGGTTGGAGTAATACCAGAACCCGTCGCCATCACCCACCAGCAGGTTGAAGCCCTGATACTCCCCGCTCCGCCGCCGGACCCGGTCCAGATAGGCGGCGGCGGTCATGCTCCCGGCCAGGTAGTCGGCCACCAGGCATCCTCGCGACAACCATGGCCCCTGCCCCTGCAGCGGCTCACGGTAGTTGGTGACCGCCCCCAGGCGCCCGGCCGCCGTCACCCCCAGCCAGGTACCCCCTGCGGCCAGGTCGCGCCCGGCCAGTACCTGCGGCTCGTCGCTCCAGAACGCCGCAGCAGCCGAAGGGCGGGCGTAAAACTCGTCCCTGTTCGCGGCCAGGACCAGACGAAAGCGGGGGTGAGTCTCCAGGGCAAAGGCGATCAGGCACATCTTCCTGCCCCGTAACGGCATACCAGGGGAGCAAGTGTGCGTCGCCCTCGTTCGCGGTCCCGTTCACCCGTCATCCCCTCACCCCTCAAAAGCATCCTGAACGTGCCGGAACTCATCCTCAAGGCTGAGAAAGGCCTGAACCAGCACCGGGTCGAAATGGGTCCCCGACCCCTCCTGGATCATCACCCTCACCTCGTCGTGGCTGAGCCCCTTGCGGTAGCACCGGTCCGAGCGGAGGGCATCGTAGAAATCGGCCAGAGACATGATGCGTGCCGACAGCGGGATGTTTCTGCCGGCCAGGCCGTCCGGGTAGCCGGTACCGTCCCACCGCTCGTGATGATACAGGGCAATCTCGATCCCCATGCCGATAAAGGCGTTGCCGGAGTAGCGGTTATACACCAGCTGCATGTTCTCCCCGCCGATGACGGTATGGGACTTCATCACCTCGAATTCCGCAGGGTTGAGTTTGTAGGGTTTCAGCAGAATGCTGTCCGGTATGGCCACCTTGCCGATGTCGTGCAGCGGCGAGGCATGGTGGATGCATTCGACAAACTCCGGGGTGATCTGCGCCGCATAGGGGGAGTCCTTGCCCAGTTGCTCCGCCAGGAGCCGGCAATATTCCTGCACCCGTTCCAGATGCGCTCCCGTGTCCTCGTCCCGCTGCTCCGCCAGCTTTGCAATGGCGAAGATCGTGGCCTGCTGCGCCTCGGACAACTCCCGCACCTTCCGCTCCATCAGCCGCTGGAACTCCAGCATCTGCTGCAGCGAACGCAGGTTGAGGTGCACCCCGACCCGGGCCCGGATCTCCTCGAAATGGAACGGCTTGGCGATGTAATCCACACACCCCGCCTGAAATGCCCTGAGCTTCACGTCCGTGGCGTCGATGCTGCTCATGAAGATGACCGGTATCTCCTTGAGCCGGGGGTGCTGCTTGAGCCGCTCGCAAACCTGGAACCCGTCCATGTCGGGCATTTTGACATCCAGAAGGATCAGGTCCGGCGCGCTCGCCTCGGCCAGCTCCAGGGCCGCAGCGCCACTGGTGAAGGTACGCACCTCTCCCCCCCCCTGCGCCAGCACCTCTTCCAGAAAGGCGAGCATTTCCGGATTGTCGTCCACCACCATGATCCGCGCTGTTACCGTTCGCGGATCGGTTTCGATAGCTGTTGCGCTCATAGCGTTCCCCTGACCCGTCACGATTATCTGAGCCCAAAACGGCTCAGGATAAGACCCAGGTATTTGTTCACCGGGTTATCCCGCACAAGAAACGGCAGCACCGGGGGTCTCCGGGTGCCGATGGCTTCGAGCAGCTGCTCGATCTCCGGGGTACCGCCCAGGGCCATCCCCTGCCGGAGGGTCTGGAGCGCCTCCTTATTGCGTCCGGCCAGCAGGTGGATCTTGCCCAGGTAGAGCAGGTGGACCGGATTATCCGGTTCATGCGCCATGGCTGTCCGGCACAGTTCCACCCCCTGCATCAGTTGGCCGCGTTCCTTGGCAATGCAAAACCCGAGGCGGGAGTACCATCGGGGATCGTCCCATATCTTCAGCGCCGCCTCCAGGCAGGCAAGCGCCGCCAGGACATGGCCTTCGTCCAGTTCCTGTTGTGCCCGCTGGAAATTCTTTTCCGCGAAAGCAGCCGATTGTGGGTCCATGCACACCTCCCGGCAGATACAAAAAAGGGGACCAGGCCTTTCGCGATGCGAGCCCGTCCCCCGTTGATGCCCTTATCCCCACCCCGTATCCGTCACGCCTGTTTTCTCCGCCGATCTTCCAGCAGCATGTCCAGCGTCAGCAGAAAAACTCCGACGCAGATCATGGAGTCGGCCACGTTGAAGGCCGGCCAGTGGTGCCGGTACCAGTGGACATCCAGGAAGTCGATCACCTCGCCCAGCCGCAGCCGGTCGATCAGATTACCCACGGCACCGGAAAAGATCATGGCCAGCGACACCTGGGCCAGCCGCTGGTCGTCGGCCAGCTTGCGGAACGCCACCAGGATGGCGACCATCGCCACCAGCGACACGCAGATAAAGAAGGGGAGCCGCCAGGAGGTCTGGGCGAGGAAGCTGAAGGCAGCCCCCTTGTTCCTGAGATAGGTGATGTTGAAGAAGCCGTCCACGAGCGTGATCGATTCGAACGGCCGCATGCGGGCGTCGATGTACAGTTTGGTAAGCTGGTCAACGACCAGACCAACGACGGTGATGCAGGCAAACAGGGCAGTGCGGTTCTTCATGGGCTTTCGGCTACCTTTCCGGTGGAAAATCGGGGGGTACTGTCGTCGGTGGCGTCTTCGGGAGGAATGGCGGCGACCCGGTTGCGCCCGCTCCGCTTGGCCGCGTACAGCCCGCGGTCGGCCAGGTCCACCAACCCTTCCCAGGCGGCATGCCCCCCCTCCTCTGTCAGGCAGGCCACCCCGCAACTGAGGGTGACGTGGCCGAAGGGGCTCTGCTGGTGGGCGAGATTGAGGGCGGCAAAACTGTCCAGGATGCGCTGCGCCAGGATCAGTGCGCCCTGCAGGCCGGTTTCCGGCATGAGCAGCAGGATCTCCTCGCCCCCGTACCGGTAGAGGCGGTCCGACTTGCGGACACTGGCCAGCAGGTGATCGGCGATAAGCCGCAGGGCCGCGTCCCCGGCCTTGTGGCCGTAGAAATCGTTGTACAGCTTGAAGTAGTCCACATCGAACAGGGCCACGGAATAGGCGCGTTTGTAGCGCAGCGCCTGGGGATGGGTGTGGTCCAGGTCCACCTGCATGGCGCGGCGGTTGCCGATCCCGGTCAGGGCATCGACCATGGAGAGGGAGCGGAGCTGGTCGTTGGCCTGCTGCAACTCCCGGGTGCGCTCGTGGACTGAGCGCTCGATGATCTCCCGCTGCCGCTCGAAGATACGGAAATGGGCCAGGGCCAGGTTGGACTGGGTAACCAGCCCGGCCATGCGCCCCTGCTCGTCCACCACCGGCAGGTGGCGGATCTTCTGGGAGTTGGAGACCACCAGGGCATCGAACAGGGTGGTTGTTTCCGTGACGGTCACGACCGGCGAGGACATGACCTCGGACACCGTGATCATGGCAATGGGACGGTTGGCCAGGAACTCGGCCAGCAGGCGCACGATGTCCCGCTCGGTGATGATCCCCACCGGCAGCCCCGCCTCCACGACCACCATGCAGGAGTACCGGTTGTCCAGCATGGCCTGGATCGCCTCCATGAGCACGGACCCGGGCGCGATACTGATGACGTTGCTGGACATCAGGTCCCTGACGTGGATGTCGTCCATTTGTGGCGTCCTCCCGGCGTGCTGCGATACACCAGTTTGCATACCTAAATCAGATTATGTGAAAAGCTCCCCTCACCCGGCCTTTGGCCACCCTCTCCCGAAGGGAGAGGGTAAAAAGAATACCTTCTCCCTCTGGGAGAAGGATAGGATGAGGGAAATAAGAGAGCAGAATTACGTTATGAGTCGCTACTATCGGGCCTCACACGACTGCCGCGGTGCACTTGGGGCAGATGGCGGGATGCGACGCATCCTGACCCAACTCCTCGCTGTAGCACCAGCAGCGCTCGCACTTCCCGCCGGGCGCGGCTGCCACCCGGATGCGCAGCCCCGGTACCCCGTC
>DATBXI010000434.1:0-2174 GCA_036514355.1 Desulfuromonadaceae bacterium | reverse complement strand
GGTGCAGTCTGCCGCTGGGGGCGCAGCAGGCTCGATATGGATGAGCCGGGCGCCAGCGGGGTTTCGGTCGGTCCCGCCCTGCCCGTTTCACGCTGCTGCGGGGATGGCTGGGGACGGGCAGCAGGGGGGCGCGGCGGCACCGGTGCGGTTTCGCGGGGGCTTTCGCCGCGGGGCGCGGTTTCCCGCTCCACCCGCGTACGCTGCTCCGAGAACCGCTTCACTTCCTGCTGGGTGGGGGGCAGGGGCTTCAGATCGGGAATATTCTGCAGGTCGACGAAGACCGGTTCCTTGGGGGGCGGCTGTTTGGTCTCCGGCAGGTAGTACAGCAGGGTGAATACTCCCACGTGGAGCAGCAGCGAAACAACAAGCAGCCAGAGGAACGATTTTTCAATATATCTGTCAGACATGAAAGTTATGGGTCCATACCACACGTAATACCGGCGCGACACCGCCGACGGGCATCTCAGCCACCCGTCGGCACGTACTGGAGGCCCGGGTCGTGGTCGCGCGCCCCAGCGTCAGCCGACTTCCAGGTCTCCTTGCGGAGAAACGCCAGGATCTCCAGCAGGCTCTCGAAGATGATCCGTTCTTCCCGGGGGAATTCGGACGGGCTCAGCTCCAGGGTCACCGTGTCCCGGTAGTCGGTGTTGCGCAGGTGATTCAGGAAGCGGGTCAGCGGCAGGATACCGTGGCCCGGCAGCAGGTGTTCACGTCCGTGGCCGTAGTCGGAAAAATGGATGTTCCGGATACGGCCGCTTTCGTAACACAGGTAGAAGTCATTGATGAAATTGGCCTTGCCCGAGCCCATGTGGGTGCAGTCGAAGGTCATGAGCAGGTTGTGCTCCCGCATGAAGTCGATCATGCGCTGGGTATTGGAGAGGATGTGGGGGTTGATCTTCATCCGTCCCACCCAGGGCATGTTCTCGATGGTGACGATCACCCGTCCCTCCAGCCCCACCTCCTTCTGAAAGTCGCGGACCGCATAGAGCCAGCGCAGAAAGCCGATCTCGAACCCCATCCAGGAGGGGGGGTGAAAATTCACCAGCCGGATGCCGCACTCGGCCGCCAGCGCAATGCAGCGTTTGAGGGAATCCACCGGCCCGCCCCAGCCGTCCAGCGGCATGAATGGCGCATGGATGGAATGGATCGTGGCGATTTCCTGCAGGGACGAAACCAATTTGACCGGGTTTACCTTCTGGAAATCCTGGTTGATGATCAGCTCAACCCCGTCGAAACCGACCTCGGCGGCCATTTCAAACACCCGGGGCAACGGCATGGTGAACAGCGTGCCGGTGGAAAGGGAGATCAGCATAGCCTACCCTTCCCACCCGCTGAACGTGACGACAACATGCCGCTGAATGGCATCGACCGTGTCGAGCGCTTCGCGGAAACGCTCCATCTCTGGGTCCGACAGGGTATCCGGGTCGAAGTGGAGCGACGAGCGCCCCCGCGCGTCCGGGAACAGGTCCCGCTCATGTCCCAGACGGAACTCGTTCAGACTGTGCCAGGCTTCCAGCAGGCGCTCGGCCAGCTCCACATTCAACTTCCGGTTCGCCAGCAGTTCGCGGATGCGCTGGGGGGTGCCGACGCCCGCACCTCCCGCCATCAGGGAGAGTGCAGTAACCGAGGCCGTGAGCGGCAGCAGGGCGTGATCGAACAGGGCGAACAGGCCCCGCTGCGGGCCGCTTCGCTCCAGGCGCAATCCTCCCATAAGGCCGACACCGTTGGAGAGCCCCTGAATCCGCGTCACCAGAAAGTCCAGGGTGGCACGGCTTGTTCCCAGCAACCCCAGGCACAGGTCCCGGAACTCCCGCTCCAGCCCGTCGGCCGGTACCAGCGCCGCCTGGTCGGCCAAGCGGAGCAGGTCAACCAGCGCCGCCGGTTCACCCTCCTCCAACATCGCAGGCAGCCGCTGCCGCCAGTGGGCAAGGGTGCCGCTCCACTCGGGATTGCGGGGCGTGATGGTCGCGTCCGGCCGCATGCCGGCCGCCTCGAGCACCTGGTGCAGGGCCAGTCCCACCGTTCCCGCTACATCTGCCGGCATGGGGCCGCCCTCGCCGTGGACCAGCAACAGTTGCAGGCTGCAGAACGGCGAAAACTCGTGGCGCCCGGTAGGTCCCAGGGCAATCAGCGCCAGGGGGGGCAGCCGATCAGGGGTCAAGTCCAGGCGCCCC
>DATBXI010000433.1:0-4559 GCA_036514355.1 Desulfuromonadaceae bacterium | reverse complement strand
GAGCCGCTCCTGAGCAGTCTGGCCTCCCTGGTGCGTACGGCGGTGCTGGCCTGCGAAGTCCCCCAGGAGGATCGCCCCTTTTCCCCCCACATCACCCTGGCGCGGCTCAGATTCCCCGCGGCCCGCGAAGTGGGAGCGTTTCTCGACCACCCCCCGCAACAGGAACTCCCGCCGGTCAGCGTGCAGGAATTCATCCTCTTCCAGAGCCATCTGACCCCCCAGGGGGCCGTTCATACGGCGGTCAAACAGTTTCCCCTCATAGCAATGGATACGTAAGGGACTGAAACGTGGTTCGGGAACTTGTTTGACTCTTTCGTTATTATTTCGCTATATTATGTGCCGCATCGTCGGTTGGCGATTTTTCCCGTGGTGAACGGGACCATTCACGACTCATCGGGACACCCAACACCCCATGCCCATCATACCGATCTCCGAACATGGCAGCATCACCATCCCCGCCGATCTCCTGGAGCGCCTTCAATGCAAGCCGGGCGACACCGTTTCCCTGGAGGCGGGGGAGGGTGGAACGCTGATGGTACGCCGGGCCGCTCCTGCGCCAGATCCATCCCCGTCACCGCGCGCCCCGGCCGTGGGGGATCAGGCGGGGCTGGGGGAAGCCATTGCCCGCAAGAACCTCCAGACCCGCATGCAGTTCATCAAGGGGGTCGGGCCCAAGCTCACGGAACTGCTGGAGCGGCGGGGCGTGGCGACCGTGGAGGACGCCCTGTACCTGCTGCCGCACCGTTACGAGGACCGCCGCGAACTGATCCCCATCGCCGGATTGAAGCCCGGCCTCACCGCGGTCTTTTCCGGCCGGGTGCTGTCGGCCGATGTCACGGCCACCCGGGGGGGGAGGCGCTTCTTCGAGGCCGTGGTGGCGGATGCGAGCGGCTCCATTGCCCTCAAGTGGTTCAACGCCAATCCCACCTTCATGAAGCGGGTCTGGAAGCCGGGCCGGACCGGCATCTTCACCGGCGAGGTCTCCCAGTTCGGCTACCAGCGCGAGGTGCACCATCCGGACGTGGAGTGGCTGGAGGAGGGCACGAGCGTCCAGGAGATATTGGCCGGCGACCCGGTCAACTTCGGTCGGATCGTGCCGGTCTATCCCCTGACCGAGGGGCTGAGCCAGAAGGTCATGCGCCGGGTGATGAAGGAGGTGGTGGACGGTTTCCTGGGCTCGCTGCGGGAACTGATCCCCGCATCCATCCTGAAGCCGCTGCATCTGCCCGGCCTGCGGCAATCCGTGGGCGCGCTGCACCTGCCGCCCGGCGAGGCGAAGCTGGAGGATCTCAACCAGGGGCGCACCCCGGCCCACCGGGCCATTGCCTTTGACGAATTCTTCTTCTGGGAGCTGGGGCTGGCCCTGAAAAAGCGCGGCGTGACCCTGGAAGAGGGGATCGCCTTCCGGGTGACTCACCGGTACACCAAGGAACTGGCCCGGCTGCTCCCCTTCGAGCTGACCGCTGCCCAGCGCCGGGTGCTGACCGAGATCAAGACCGACATGATGGCGCCGCACCCCATGCACCGGCTGGTGCAGGGGGACGTGGGGAGCGGCAAGACCCTGGTGGCCCTGATGGCGGCGCTCCTGGCAGTGGAGAACGGCTACCAGGTGGCGGTCATGGCCCCCACCGAGATCCTGGCCGAGCAGCACTGGCACACGATGCACCGCTGGTGCGCCGAACTGGGCATCCAGACCTGCCTGGTCACTGCTGGCATGAAGGGAAAGGCCAAGACCGAGGCCCTGGCCCGGGTGGCGGACGGCAGCGCCCAGATCGTCATCGGCACCCATGCCGTGATCCAGGACAAGGTGGAGTTCAGTCGCCTGGGGCTGGGGATCATCGACGAACAGCATCGTTTCGGGGTGCTGCAGCGGGGCATCCTCCGGAAGAAGGGGCTCAACCCGGACATCCTGGTCATGACCGCCACCCCCATCCCGCGCACCCTGGCCATGACCCTGTTCGGCGACCTGTCCCTGTCCGTGATCGACGAGCTGCCGCCCGGCCGGACCCCGGTGCAGACAACGATTTGCTTCGAGTCCCGGCGCAACCAGGTGTACGGCATCATCCGCGAGGAGGTGGCCAAGGGGCACCAGGCCTACGTCATCTACCCCCTGGTGGAGGAGACGGAGAAATCGGACCTGAAGGCGGCCAGCCAGATGGCCGAACACCTGGAGCAGGCGGTGTTTCCCGACCTGCGCATCGGCCTGTTGCACGGCCGGATGAGCCCGGAGGAGAAGGAGCTGGTCATGGGGCGTTTCAAGGCGCGGGAACTGCACATACTGGTATCCACCACGGTGATCGAGGTGGGGATCGACGTGCCCAACGCCACGGTCATGGTCATCGAGCACGCCGAGCGCTTCGGCCTCTCCCAGCTGCACCAGCTGCGCGGCCGGGTAGGGCGGGGCGCGGCCCGGTCCCGCTGCATCCTGCTGACCCCGGGAAGGCTGTCCGATGATGGCGAGAAGCGGCTGCGGGTGATGGAGGCCACCGGCGACGGCTTCCGCATCGCCGAGGCCGACCTGGAGATCCGAGGTCCCGGCGATTTCCTCGGCACCCGCCAGTCCGGCATGCCCGACTTCCGGGTGGCCAACATCCTGCGGGACGCCAGTATCCTGGAGCAGGCGCGCCAGGCGGCATTCGGGCTGCTGGAGGACGATCCGGACCTGACGTCCCCTGGAAATGCTCCCCTGCGAGAGGAGCTGCTGCGCCGCTGGGGCAAGCGCCTGGAACTGGCGGGGATAGGGTAGGGGAGGTTCTCCTTGACAGGCGGCGAGAGCGGCAACGGACTTGATATTGTTATCAGGGACTCCTCCTCCCTCTCCCGTATCTGCTTGTGCGGTCTGGACCAAGACCACCAACGCAAGGCGCCGTTTAATTTCGCGCACGGAGTAGTAACCGGCTTTGCATCTGGTGATTCGATCTATCATTTTGTTGTCAAATATATCACTAGGTGATATAGTGAATGCAGATGATCTATAAGACTCGACATTTCAATCGCTGGGCACGAAAGGCTGAGTTGACGGATCGTGCTCTGTGCCGGGCGGTTGCGGAAATACGTCAGGGGTTGGTGGATGCTGACCTTGGCGGCGGTATCATCAAAAAGAGAGTTGCCTTGCCCGGACACGGAAAGCGCGGCAGCACCAGAACCTTGCTGGCGACAAACAGAAACGATAGATGGATTTTTGTCTATGGTTTTGAGAAGAATGAACGAGCGAACATATCAGACAATGAACTGGAAGCGCTGAAGCTCTTGGCCGTTGATCTGCTCGCCCTGACCGAATCGCAGATTTCCGAGGCGGTCAGCAAGGGCGCCCTCCTGGAGGTACCATATGAAACATAAAAGTCGTCTTCTTGAGGCAATTCACGAGAGCGCACGGGACTTGAACGAACTCGGATTCATCGATAAACGCGCCCTTAATCGCTACGATGCCTTGTGCATCGAGCCAGTGCCGTCCTATTCACCCGAACAGATCCGTACGCTGCGGGACCGTTACCACATCAGCCAGGCGGTGCTGGCCTCTATACTCAATACCAGTCTTTCCACCATCCAGAAATGGGAGATCGGCGAGAAACACCCCGGCGGACCATCCCTGAAGCTTTTGAATATTCTTGATCGCAAGGGAATTGAGGCTTTGGTGTAACTCTACACTGTGTAGAGGAATAAAATTGAAAGTTTCCCCCCATCTCCTCCTAGCCTATGGTTTTCTTTGCCACTCCGTGCTACATTGCAGCGTTCATAAAATTTCCCCTGATTCCATGACGAAATGCGCATCCTGACCGGCCCTGAAATACTCGACAACGACTTGAATGGTTCCGTCGTAACCATTGGAAACTTCGATGGGGTCCATCGCGGCCACCTGGAGATATTCCGCCGCCTCCGACGGGAGGGGGAGCGGCTCGGGCTCCCCACGGTGGCGGTCACCTTCGAACCCCACCCGCTGGCGGTCCTTGCGCCGGAGCATGCGCCGCCGCTCATCACCACCTTCGAGCAGAAGGCCGCCCTGATCGCCGGCGCCGGGATCGACTGCCTGGCAATGATCGAGTTCACCCGCGAATTCTCCCAAATCGAGGCGGAGACCTTTGTCCGGGATTGGCTCTACAGGGGGCTGGGGATGCGCCACATCATCATCGGCCATGATTACGCCTTCGGCAAGGACCGGCTGGGGAACTACGAGACGCTGGCGGCGCTGGGGGGCGAGTGCGGCTTTACCCTGGAGGATCTGGACCCGGTCAGGGAAGGCGACATTGTCTTCAGCAGCAGCCTGGCGCGCCGCATGATCAGCAGGGGGGACATGCCGGGCGCCACCGCCGTGCTGGGGAGACACCACGTGATTTCCGGCCGGGTGGTGCATGGGCGCGATATGGGCCACAAGCTCGGTTTCCCCACGGCCAACATCACGACGCGCAACGAGCTCATCCCGCCGGACGGGGTGTATGCCGTCATGGTGGCCGTGGGCGCGGAAATCCTGCAAGGGGCCTGCAGCATCGGCACGAACCCGACCTTTGGAGCGGGGACCCGCACCATCGAGGTGTTTCTGCTGGACTTTTCCGCCGAGATAT
>DATBXI010000432.1:0-5078 GCA_036514355.1 Desulfuromonadaceae bacterium | reverse complement strand
CCACCACCGGCGGCAATGCCCTCAAGTTCTACGCCTCGGTGCGCATGGACATCCGCAAGATCGCCACCCTCAAGCAGGGGGACCAGGTGATCGGCTCCCGCACCCGGGTCAAGGTGGTCAAGAACAAGGTGGCGCCCCCCTTCAAGGAAGTGGAATTCGACATCCTCTACGGCGAGGGGATCTCCCGCACCGGCGACGTGCTCGACCTGGCCGTGGACAAGGGGGTCGTGGAGAAGAGTGGGGCCTGGTTCTCCTACGGCAAGGAGCGCATCGGCCAGGGACGGGAGAACTCGCGCACCTGGCTGACGGAGCATCCCGAGACCCTGGCCGAGATCGAGGGGAAACTGATGGACATGCTCAACGCCCCGGCGGTTGCCAAGGGGTAAGGTCCGGCCGGGACGCATGCCGTGCCAGCCGGAATCCGCGGCTGCGGCGCGGCGCGTTCTGGCAGACCCCACGCGGAGGAGTACATGGAACTGAACGATATCCTCACCGTCGCCGTCAAGGCCAAGGGATCGGACATCCACATCAAGACCGGCCTGCCTCCCATCGTCCGCATCGACGGCCGGCTGCACCCCATCCCCAACGCCCCGCGGCTGAGCCCCGAGGTCGTCGCCACCATGGCCTATTCCATGATGAACCAGCGCCAGCGGCAGATCTTCGAGGAACAGTGGGAGGTGGACCTGGCCTACGCCATACCGGGGCTGGGGCGTTTCAGGGTCAGCGCCTATCACCAGCGCGGCACGGTGGCCATGGTGTTCCGCGTGATCACCATGACCATCCCGACCCTGGAAGCGCTGAACCTCCCGCCGGTGCTGAAGAAGATCTGCGCCGAGGAGCGCGGGCTGGTCCTGGTGACCGGCACCACCGGCTCCGGCAAGTCCTCCACCCTGGCGGCCATGATCGACTACATCAACCAGAGCCGCACCTGCAACATCATCACCGTCGAGGACCCGGTGGAGTTCCTGCACCGGGACAACAAGAGCATCATCAGCCAGCGCGAGGTGGGGTGCGACACCCAGACCTTTGCCAGCGCCCTCAAGGGGGCACTGCGCCAGGACCCGGACGTCATCCTGGTGGGGGAGATGCGCGACCTGGAAACCATCGAGACCGCCATGACCGCCGCCGAGACCGGCCACCTGGTCATGTCCACCCTGCACACCATGGATGCCGCCGAAACGGTCAACCGCATCATCGGCGTGTTCCCTCCGTATCACCAGCGCCAGGTGCGCATCCAGCTGGCCGGGATCATCAAGGGGGTCATTTCCCAGCGCCTGGTGCCCAAGGCGGACGGCAAGGGAAGGGTCCCGGCGGTGGAGGTCATGCTCGGCACGGCCCGGGTCCGGGAGTGCATCGACGACGAGAACAAGACCAAAGAAATCCACGACGCCATTGCCCAGGGGTATGTCTCCTACGGCATGCAGACCTTTGACCAGTCGCTGATGAAGCTCCTCACCAGCGGCCTGATCACCTATGAAGAGGCCATGCGCCAGAGCTCCAACCCCGATGACTTCGCCCTCAAGATGTCGGGCATCTCCTCCACCTCCGACGCCTCCTGGGAGGGGTTCGAGCACAAGGAGGAGGAGTCCGAGGCGGGCCCGGCAGAGAACCTTGAGATCGAAAAGTTCTGAACCCACCTCCCCCGAGGGGGCCTACCGGTATGCCCTGAAGCTCCTGACGGGGCGGGACTACACCGCGTACAAGCTCAAGGGGAAGCTTCTGGACAGGGCGTTCAGCGAGGCGGACAGCGAGGCGGCCGTGCAGCGCCTGCTGGCGGAGGGGTGGCTGAACGACCGCCGTTTTGCCGAGCGTTTTGCCGAGACCGCATTGACGGCCGGGCGTTTCTTCGGTCCGCGCCTCAGGCTGGAGATGCGGCGCCGGGGCGTCCCCTCCGAACTCATCGCCGAGGTCATGGCGGAGATGCAGGGGGGGCACGACGAGGCAGAGGGGCTCCGCTCCCAGCTGGAACGGCGCTTCCCCGGCTTCGCCTTTGCCCAGGCGACCGACCGGGAACGGCGGCGGGTGATCGGATTCCTGCAGCGTCGCGGTTTCAGCGCCGACGCCATCCGCTGCGTCATGCGCGGGTAGCCGCACCAACCTACCATCGGGAGAATCCTGCATGAACTGTCGCGTTGCACCGCTCGTCGGCTGCCTGATCCTTTTCATGCTGTTTTCCACGGCGGTTTGTGCCGCGGACCAGGCGCCGGTGACCGTCGATGTGGAAGGATACGCCAGCATCACGGGGGGGAGGCGGGATGCCGCTCGCGAAGGGGCGCTGAATAACGCCTTCCGCCGCGCCATCGAGCAGGTGGTGGGCGTGATGGTCAACTCGAAGACGGTGGTGCAGGACTCCGCGCTGCTGAACGACAAGATCCTCTCCAAGAGCGCCGGGTTCATCAAGACCTACCGGGTTACCGCCGAAAGCTTTGAGCCGGATGCCTGCCGGGTCGGCGTCAGGGCCACCGTTTCCACGGTGCGCCTGGAAAAGGGGCTGGGCGATGTGGGGCTGCTCTCCGAGAAACTGGGCAAGCCGCGCATCGCGCTGATCCTGACCGAGCAGAATATCGGCAACGAGGCACCGTCCGGCCCACTGGCGAATTCGGCCGTGAATACCGGCATCGCCGAATCGGTCCTGCACGATGTCCTGGCCAAGCGGGGCTACAACCTGGTGGACCGGGACACGCTGGTCGCCATCGCACGGCGTGAGGGAGCGCTTGCCGCCGGGGCCGGCGTGCCGACCGAGCTGGCGCTGCAGGTGGCGGCCGGCGGCGGGGCGGAGGTGGCGATCGTCGGCCAGGCCGTGGCCAAAGCCGGAGCCGCCACGATCAGCGGCACCAACATGCGCACGTCCCAGGCGCAGGTGTCGGCCCGGGTGGTGAGCGCCGACACCGGCCAACTGGTGACCTCCTCTTCGGCAACCGCCACCGCTGCCCATGTCAACCCCACCGCCGCGGGCGCCGAGGCGATCAGGCGGGCCAGCCGGGAGCTGGCCGAAAACCTGAACCGGCAGATCGTGGCCAAGTGGAGCCGCATGGTGACCGGGACCCGCACCGCCAGGGTCGTCATCAAGGGAGTGGAGTTCGGTGATGTCGCCCGGCTGCGCGACCTGATGGTGGAACGGCTCAATCACGTGGAGAAGACCGAGGATCGGGGCTTCCGGGATGGTACCCTCAATCTGGACGCGGAGATCACCGGCTCGGCGCGGGAACTGGCCGACGAGATCAGCCATACCGATATGGGGGGGTACAGGTGCCGGGTCGTTTCCTATACCGCCAATACCGTGAATCTGCAATTTCATAAATGAAGTGAAGGGGGTTAGTATGCGTAGACGGGATATGCTGTGTGCCGGCATGATCGCGCTCCTGGCCGCGGGATGCGCGACACCGGGCAAGGACAGCTTTGACATCGCCAGGCAGCTGGAGCAACAGAAACGGCTGGAAGATGCGCTCCCCATGTATGAGGAGGCGTTTTCCAAGGACGCGACCAACCCGGAATACCGGGCTGCGCTCAGCGCCATCCGCGGACGGCTGGCGCGGCAGGTACTGGAGAGCGCCCGGGACCAGCTGGCCGTAACCCCGCTGAGGTACGACAACCTGCGCACTGCCCAGGGATACCTGGACAAGGCCCTCAAGATCGACCCGGCGAATGTGGAGGCCCGCGCTCTGGCGGACACGCTGAAAGGGCAGATGGATGTGATGGTGAAGCGGGCCGAAACGTCCTATGCCGCGGCCATGAAGGACCTGGAGGCCAAAAGCTGGCTGGCGGCCCTGGATAAGCTGAAGGACATCCGCCTCTACTATCCCGGTTACCTGGACCTGGCGGTCAAGATTGCCACCACGGAGAACGGGGCCATCTCGTTTTTCCTGAAGGAAGCGGACAAATACAAGGCCATCGATGATGTGGACGCCCTGATCAGGAGTCTCGAATCCGCCCTGGCGGTTCAGCCCGCCAATGTGCAGATCAGCGCCGCGCTCAAGGATGCCAAAGCACGGAACACCGCCGCGGCGAATGTGGAAAAGGCGGAGCGGTTTGCCGGCGAGAACCGGTGGGACCGCGCGCAGGTGTACCTGAAGCGGGCCCAGGGCTTGAACCCCGGCGAAGGCGAGAAGGAGCGCATCACCAAGCTGTACGCCGACGGCGGCGCCAAGCTGATGGAAAAGGCGGCTGCCGATCTGGACAAGAAGGCGCTATACAGCGCGTACATCGATACCATGATCGCCTATGATTTCAACCCGGCGGTTTTCAAGACGACTGGCGCCGATGAATTGCGCAGCCGGCTGGTGGCCCAGTTGAGCGCCAAGGCCGATGAACTGGACAGCGCCGGATACATCGGCCTGGCCCTGTATTGGGCCGAGTGCGCCTATAAGGTTGCCGGGGGGCAGAAAGATCTGTACCAGAAGATCCAGGGACTCAAGGACAAGGTGCGGCAACGGGTCGTCAAGAAGATCGCCATCATGGATTTCAATCCTCCCGCCAACAACCCGGATGCGGCCCGCTTGGTAACGGACAGCCTGCTCTCCTACATGACCAGGAACGCCAGCGGTGACGTGAAGATCCTGGCGCGTGACGTCCTGGGGGCCCTGATCAAGGAGATAGAGATGGGGCAGGCCGGGCTGTACGACATCGAGACGGCCAAGAAATCCGGCAAGTTGAAGGGGACGGATGTCTTCATCTTCGGCAGCCTGTTGCAGTACGCCGTGGAGAAGAACGTGGAGGAGGGGCAGAAGATGGTGGTGGCCAAGGTCGGCATTGACCGGGAGCCGAACCCGCAATATATCGCCTGGCTGAACGCCAACCCCAAGGCGTCGGAAGACGAGCGCCGCTACGCCCCGCCCCCCTTCATCGAGAAGGACAAGACCGAGACGATCCGGTACAAGGTTGCCACCCACCGCAAGACCGCCAACGTCACCATCTCCTTCCGCGTGGTGGACGTGGAGTCGGGTGAGGTGGTCATCACCAAGACGCTGAAGAGCAAGAAAGAGGCGACCGGTACCTATTCCGAAGGCGTTGACATCGCCGGCATCCCCTATCATAAGCTCGACCTCCCGGCCGACTCCGATCTTCTGGAAATGGCGGTT
>DATBXI010000431.1:0-2557 GCA_036514355.1 Desulfuromonadaceae bacterium | reverse complement strand
TATGCCGAGTACGCGGTGGCCTATGCTGCGCACCTGATGGCGATCCCCGAGAGCATGTCCTTCGAGGAGGCGGCCTGCGTCAACGAGTCCTACATCACCGCCTTCCTCAACGTCTTCATGATCGGCGAACTGCAGGACAAGCAGACCGCCATCCTGCACGGCGGCGGCGGCGGGGTAAACACCGCGGCCATCCAGCTGGCCAGGGCGCTCACTCCCAACGCTAAGCTGATCGTTACCGCCTCGCCCGAGAAGATGGAGCGGGTGAAGGAGGTCGGCGCCGACTTCCTGATCAACTTCCGCGAGACCCCGGACTTCACCGAGGTGGTCAAGGAGTACACCAACAAGAAGGGGGTGGACCTGATCCTGGACCACGTGGGGGCCAAGTACCTGGCGCCCAACATGAACTCCCTGGCCTACAAGGGACGACTGGTCATCATCGGCGTCACCAGCGGCATCAAGGCCGAGCTCAACCTGGCCCTGATGATGGTCAAGCGCCAGCAGATCATCGGCTCCGTGCTCCGTTCACGGCCGGTGTCCGAAAAGGGGGAGATCGTGGCCGAGTTCACCCGCCGCGCCCTGCCGAAATTCGCCGACCGCACCATCGTGCCGATCATCGAAAAGGTCTTCCCCATGGACCAGGTGGTGGCAGCCCACCGCATGATGGAGGAGGACAAGCATTTCGGCAAGATCGTGCTGAAGATCCGGTAGTACGAGTGAGGGAATGCATGAAAAAGGCCGGCCGGGATCGATTCCCGGCCGGCCTTTTTATTGTCCCATGCTTTGGGCCAGCACCTCGGTCAAGTGCATGATGCGGACATCTGGCAACTGTTCCGCCAGCCCTTTCTTCAACTGCAACAGACAGCCCGGATTGCCGGTAACCAGCACGTCGGCCCCACTGGCCCGGATGTTGGCCAGCTTGCGTTGCAGGATCCGGTCTGACATCTCCGGCTGGGCTATGTTGTAGGTGCCGGCGCTGCCGCAACAGGCGTCCGCCTCGGCCAGCTCGCCGTATGCAAGGCCGGGCACCAGCCTGAGCAGGTCGCGCGGCTCCCGACGGATACCCTGGCAATGGGCGATGTGGCAGGGATCGTGCCACGTAACCTTGAGGTCGAGCGGCTTCAGCTTGGGCCGCAACTCCTCGGCATGCATGGCCAGCACCTGGGAGATGTCCCGCACCTTGGTGCTGAACCCCTCCGCGGCGCTGTCGCCATCCAGGTGATGGCCGTATTTCTTCAGTTCGGCGCCGCAGCCGCCGCAATCGGTGACGATAAAGTCCACCTCAAGACCGCCGAAAACCTCCACATTGGCGCGGGCCGCATCCTTCAGCCCCTCCAGATCCCCGGCCAGCATGTTGGGCGCGCCGCAGCAGACCTGGGTCCTGGGGGTGATCACCCGGTATCCCAGGCTGGACAGGAGTTTGATGGTGGCCCGGCTGGCGTCGGAGAACACCAGGCTCATCACGCATCCCAGGAAGAAGCCGATCGTACCCCGTTCCTCGCCCACGGCCGGGGTCACCTCGGCGATGCCCTGCCGCAGCGGCCTGTCTGGCAACTCCGGCAGCAGCCCTTCCATCCGCTCCAGCCTCTCCGGGAACATCTTGAGGACGCCGAGCCCCCGTACCAGCTTTTGCAGGCCGCTCCTCTGGTAAAGGCGCACGGGTGCCGTGGCCGCCTCCAGCCGGTCGGGGTGCGGCACCAGCTTGCGCAGGATCAGGTCCTCCATGAAGGAAAGCCCCTGCGCCCCCTTGCGCTCGCAGGTGAAGTCCGCCACCAGCTCGCCGGCGTTGACCCCGCAGGGACAGGCCGAGGCGCAGGCCTGGCAGTCGAGACAGAGGGAGAGGTACTCCAGGAGACGCTCCGACTGGTCGAGCTCCCCCTCCTGGACCTTGCGCACCAGGGCCACCCTGCCCCGCGGCGAAGCAGTCTCCAGAAACGTTTCCTTATAGGTCGGGCAGTGCGGCAAACACATCCCGCAGCGCATGCAGTTGATCAGCTTGACGTAGTCCATGTATAAACCTCGAAAGCATTTGCCACGGAGACACAGAAACACAGAGAAAAAACGGGAAAACGTCTATTGGTAACACCGAATCATTGTGCTACTTCTCGATGCACCCACACTATTCTTTTTCCTGTGCCGTTCTCTGTGAACCTCTGTGTCTCCGTGTCTCTGTGGCAGATGTCAAAAGACTTTCCCCGGATTCAAAATCCCCTTCGGATCAAAGGCGTCTTTTATTCCCCGCATTACCCTGATCCCCGACTCCCCCACCAGCCGCGGCAGGTACTTCTTCTTGGCCAGCCCCACCCCGTGCTCGCCGGTGATGGTGCCCCCCATGGCGATGGTCGCGTCGAATATCTCTGCAAATGCGGCATGGGCGCGACTGATCTCGTCCTTGTCCCGCTCGTCGGTCAGGCAGGTGGGGTGCAGGTTGCCGTCCCCGGCGTGGCCGAAGGTGCCGATGGTCACATTGTACTTTCTGGCCGCATCCTGGATGACCTTCAGCATGGGCGCGATGCAACTGCGCGGCACGGTGGCGTCCTCCAGGATGGTGGTGGGCCTG
>DATBXI010000430.1:0-5455 GCA_036514355.1 Desulfuromonadaceae bacterium | reverse complement strand
TGGAGATCGACGAGGAGATCCGGCGCATCGTGGACGACAGCTACCGGCGCGCCCTGACCCTGCTGCGCGACAACATCCAGACCCTGCACAACCTCTCCGCCTGTCTGATCGAGAAGGAGAACCTGAGCGGGGCCGAGGTGGATGTGATCCTGGCATCGCAGGAACCGCTCTGCAATCCGGCCAACAACCACGGCCAGCAGCACACCGATATCCAGGCCTGAGGTGAACAAGAGCGGCGGTTTTTCGGCCAGGCTGCTGGCCATCGCCACCCCGGGTGATGCGGAGCGCGAGCTGCGGCGGATCACGGTGCATCCCGCCGGCATCCCCATGATGGCGCCCAAGATGTTCACCCGCTGCGTGCACCTCAGCGGCCTGACGTGCGGCCAGGCCAACATCCTCAAGCAGGAGATGCTCTCCCTGGGCGGTGATGCGGCCGTGGCCCGCGGCACCGTGGAATGCGCCATCGAGCAGGGAGATGTCATCCTGATCGGCACCGACAAGCAGCTGACCAGACTCTGCGCCAAGCTCAAGGGGCAGCCCTTCGGATTGCCCGCCCTGGCGACGGAGTTGGCATCCGTGCTGGCGCACGCCGCGACACCGCCCGCAACGTGGAGGACCGCAACTCGGGAGTTGTCCCTGGAGCGTCCCCTCATCATGGGCATTCTCAACGTCACGCCCGATTCCTTCTCCGACGGCAACCGTTTCCTCGACCCGCAGCGGGCCGTGGAGCGCGCCCTGGAGATGGCCGAACAGGGTGCCGATATCATCGACATCGGCGCTGAGAGCACCCGTCCCGGCGCACAGCCGGTCGGAGCGGACACGGAGCTGGAACGGCTGCTCCCCGTAATCGAACGCCTGGCGGGCCAGATCGCCTGCGCCATCTCGGTGGATACCTGGAAGGCGGGCGTGGCCCGGGCCGCCATGGCTGCCGGGGCCGAGATCGTCAACGACATCAGCGGGTTCACCTTTGACCCGGACATGGCGGCAGTGGCGGCCCACACCGGCGCCGGCGCGGTGCTCATGCACACCCGGGGAACACCCCAAACAATGCAGGCCGACACGAGCTACGCGGACCTGATGGGCGAGGTCATCCAGGGGCTGTCCAGGTCGGTGGAGACCGCCGTGGCAGCAGGGGTTGAGCGGCAGCGGATTGCCGTGGACCCCGGCATCGGTTTCGCCAAGGACAGGAGCGGCAATCTGGAGATCCTGCGGCGGCTGCGGGAGCTGACCGGCCTCGGGCTGCCGCTTCTGGTCGGGACCTCCCGCAAGGGGTTCATCGGCACAACCCTGGGCAGGGATACCGGTGAGCGCGCCTTCGGGACCGCCGCCACGGTGGCCCTGGCCATTGCCAACGGCGCCTCCATCCTGCGGGTGCATGATGTTCGTGAGATGCGGGACGTGGCCGACATGGCCCACGCCATCGTCAACGGCTAAACGAATCTCCACATCTGCCACGGAGACACAGAGACACAGATAAAACAAAGAACAAATTCACAGGGATGAACAGGATGTACAGGATACAAAAAAGAACATAATATACGGCTTTATCCTGCCCATCCTGTGTAACCCTGTAAAACAGTTGTGCTTTTGAAGTTCTCCGCGTCTCTGTGTCTCTGTGGCAAGGACTGTCGGATTTGTAGTCAGAGGGGGACCATGCCCGCACTTCTGGACAGCTTCACCCTGCTCGACCTCTGCGACATCCTCATTGTGGCTGCCCTGATCTACAATTTTGCCCTGTTTCTGAAAAAAGAGATCGCCGTTCGCCTGCTGGCTTTCCTGCTGGTCTTTTTCGTGGCCTTCTACTTTTCGCTGTTCTCCGGCTTCTCTTCCACCAGCTGGCTGCTGCGCAACATCTTTTCCTCTGCCTTGCTCATCCTGGCCATCATCTTCCAGGGTGATATCCGCCGCGCCTTTCTGGCCATGGGCAGGCGCCAGGGGGAGCCCCATGTTCGGGACGAGACGGTCGAGACCGTGGAGGAACTGGTCAGGGCAATGGTCGATATGGCTCAGAAGCGTATCGGCGCGCTGATCGTCATTGTCCGCCAGCTGCCCATCGACCACCTGCTGGAGGTGGGAACGGAGATCGACGCCAAGGTCACCAGCGAACTGCTCAACTCGATCTTCCTTCCCTACTCGCCGATCCATGACGGCGCGGTGATCATCGAGAAGGGGAAGCTGACCAAGGCCGGCTGCCTGCTTCCCCTGTCCCAGAACCCGGACATCGCCAAGAGCTTCGGCACCAGGCACCGGGCCGCCCTGGGTCTCTCGGAGCTGTCGGATGCGCTGGTGATGGTCGTGTCCGAGGAGACCGGCAATATCTCGCTGGTGCACGAGGGGAAGATCACGTACGACATCGACCAGCCCGAGATCCGCCGCATGCTCAAGAAGGCCCTGGACGGCAAGCGCCCGTACAAGGGCGCCATTGCGGGAGAACCATGACCATGTCGCCGCCGCTCTTGCACACCATCAAACAGATGGGTACGCGCAACCTGACCCTCAAGCTGCTCAGCCTGGCCGTTGCCGTGTGCATCTGGAGCTTTACGGCTGTTTCGCGGGAATCGCGCTATGAGCTGACCCTGCCGGTCGAACTGCGCAACATACCGCCGGGGTATGTGGTCAACGGCCAGGCGCCCGGGGAGATCCACGTCATCCTGGCCGGCCCCTCGCTGCTCATCGACGGCGCCCGGCGCGCCAATGCCACCGTGATCCTCAACCTGCGGGGCGCCATCCCCGGCCGGACGCTTTTTTCCCATCTGGAATCGTACCTGAAACTGCCGGACGGCATCAAAGTGACCCGCATTTCCCCGGCCTCGCTGGAAATAGACCTGGTTCGGGCGCAGATCCCCACACCACCACAAGGAGAGCAGCAACCGTGAAGAAATTGTTCGGAACAGACGGCGTGCGCGGCGTTGCCAACGTCTACCCCATGACCACCGAGATGGCCATGCAACTGGGCCGTGCGGCGGCCTACATCTTCAAAAACGGCGGCAAGCGCCACCGGATAGTGATCGGCAAGGACACCCGCCTGTCCGGTTACATGCTGGAGAACGCCCTGGTGGCCGGCATCTGTTCCATGGGAGTGGACGTGCTGCTGGTGGGGCCGCTTCCCACCCCGGGCATCGCCAACATCACCTCCTCCATGCGCGCCGATGCCGGGGTGGTCATCTCCGCCTCCCACAACCCCTTCCAGGACAACGGCATCAAGTTCTTCTCGGCCGATGGCTTCAAATTGCCTGACGAGATCGAGCTGAAGATCGAAAAGCTGATCGAATCCAACCACATCGACTCCCTGCGCCCCACCGCCACCGAGGTGGGCAAGGCGTTTCGCATCGACGACGCCGCCGGCCGCTACATCGTGTTCCTCAAGAACACCTTTCCCCAGAACATGGACCTGGCCGGCCTGAAGATCGTGCTGGACTGCGCCAACGGCGCGGCCTACAAGGTCGCCCCGGCGGTCCTGGAGGAACTGGGGGCCGAGGTCATCACCCTGGGGGCCAGCCCCAACGGCACCAACATCAACGCCGGGTGCGGATCGCTCCACCCCGAGGTGATCAGCGAGGCGGTCAAGAGCCATCGCGCCGACATCGGCATCGCCCTGGACGGCGATGCGGACCGGGTGATCGTGTGCGACGAATTCGGCAAAGAGGTGGACGGCGACCACATCATGGCCATCTGCGCCACGGACATGCTGCAGCGCAAGATCCTGAAGAAGAAAACCCTGGTGGCCACGGTGATGAGCAACATGGGACTGGACATCGCGCTCCGCAATGCGGGAGGGCAGATCGTCAAGACCGCCGTGGGGGATCGCTACGTGGTGGAGGAGATGCGGCGGCACGGCTACAATCTGGGCGGGGAGCAGTCCGGTCACATGATCTTCCTGGACTACAACACCACCGGCGACGGCATGCTGTCCGCCCTGCAACTGCTGGCCATCATGCGCCGGAAAGAGAAACCGCTCTCCGAGCTGGCCGAAGTGATGATCCCCCTGCCCCAGGTGCTGGTGAACGCCCGGGTGCGGAAAAAGCAGGACATCATGGCCATCCCCCACGTGGCCGCCAGGATCAAAGACGTGGAGGCAAAGCTGGGGAACGAGGGACGGGTGCTCATCCGCTACTCGGGTACCGAGCCCCTGCTGCGGATCATGCTGGAGGGCAGGGACACCTACGAGATCACCACCTGGGCCAACGAGATCGCCGACATGGTGAAGCAGCACATCGGGGAGAAGTAATATCGGAAACATCTGCCACGGAGACACAGAGACACAGAGAACGGCAAAACAGGTTTGAAGAATCTTATTTTCTGGACTTTTCCCTGAATGGATTTTGCCTTTCTCCCGCTTTTCCTCCGTGTCTCTGTGTCTCTGTGGCAGAATTTGACGTAACGAGGTTTCGACATGGCAAAACTGGGATTGAACGTGGATCACGTGGCCACCGTGCGCCAGGCCCGGGGCGGCATCGAGCCGGACCCGGTGGCGGCGGCCGCCATCGGCGAGCTGGCCGGGGCCGAGGGGATCACCATCCACCTGCGTGAGGACCGCCGCCATATCCAGGACCGGGACCTGGAACTGCTGCGCCGGACCGTCAAGACCAAGCTCAACCTGGAGATGGCCGCCACCCAGGAGATGGTGCGCATCGCCCTCAAGGTCAAGCCGGACCAGGTGACCCTGGTGCCGGAAAAGCGCCAGGAACTGACCACCGAAGGGGGCCTGGACGTGATCCTCAACCTCAAGGCCGTGACCGACGCGGTCAAGCGCCTGGTCGACGGCGGCATCTGCGTCAGCCTGTTCGTGGATCCGGACCAGGAGCAGGTCAAGGCGGCCAACAAGAGCGGCGCCCATTACATCGAAATCCATACCGGCAGCTATGCCGAGGCGTTCGCCACGGCCGCCATGGAGCGGGAACTGGAGAAGATCGACACCGCCATCAAGCTGGCGGCCAAGGTGGGGCTGGGGATCAATGCCGGCCACGGCCTGAATTACGTCAACATCAAGCCGATTGCCGCCTTGCGTGGCATCGAGGAGTACAACATCGGCCATTCCATCATCTCCCGCGCCGTGCTGGTGGGGCTCGACCGGGCGGTACGGGACATGGTGGACCTGATCAAATACGCTTGAACAGACCTTTGAGGTTTTAAAAACCTCAAAGGTCTGAGAAGAGGATGAGAAGCCAACACCATGATCTTCGGCATCGGCACCGACATCGTCGCCACCGCACGCTTCCAGCGCTTCCTGGACGAGGGAAACATCCCCCTGCTGGAGCGGCTCTTCACGGCGCACGAGCGTGAGGTCTGCGCCGCCCGGAAGGGCGCGGCCGCCTGCTACGCCGCACGCTTCGCGGCCAAGGAGGCCTTCCTGAAGGCCCTGGGGACCGGGCTGCGTAACGGCATCTCCTGGCACGACATGGAGGTGGTCAGCGACGACCTGGGCAAGCCCGCGCTGCTGTTGTCGGGCAAGGGG
>DATBXI010000429.1:0-3775 GCA_036514355.1 Desulfuromonadaceae bacterium | reverse complement strand
GTCACGCTGTTGAGCGCTTCGCTCTCGAAGAAGACCAGCGGTAGGGAATGGCGCTCCGCATAGGCCAGGAGGCCGGCCTCGTCCCGCTTGGCGCTGGCGGTGGCGATGCGGGCCACGCTCTTCAGGGAGAGAAATATCCGTTTGAGGTGGGCGCTGATGAAGGCGTCGATCTCCTCCGCCGGTGTGCCCCGGTTGCAACCGACCCCCAGCACCAGGTTGCGGGGGCGCAGGATCAGCAGGTTGTCCGGCTGGGTGCGAGGGGGGAGGTGACGGTTGGTGACGAACAGGTAGCCGCGGGCACCGCTGTCCAGGGCCGCGGCCATGGTGTCGTGGAAGGTGAGCTTGCCCCGGCCGTGGAACCAGGAGCGGGTCTGACCGGTGGGATCGACCACGGCGATCTCCTCTCCGTCCAGGAGCAGGGTGTTGAGCTGCTTGACCCGGCTGATGTCGTCGATCGCCCAACCCTGCTCCTTGGCCAGCATGTCGAAGGAGGGGAGCTGGTTGACGTCGGTGGCGGTGGTGATGACCGCCCGGCCGCCGCAGATGAAGGCGCAGCGCTCGGCCAGTTGGTTGGCGCCCCCCAGGTGACCGGAGAGGAGCGAGATGGCGAAGCGGCCGGCATCGTCCATCACCACCACGGCCGGGTCGCTCTCCTTGGATTCCAGCAGCGGGGCGATCATGCGCACCACGATGCCGGTGGCCATGATGAAGACGAGGCCGTCGTATTCCCGCCAGAGTGCGGGGACCAGCGACTTCAGATCAGCGGGATCAAAGGTCTGCCGTTCCTTACCGGCTTTGCCCGCATAGCGGCCGGAGACGTACAGGCTCGCCCCGGCCAGTCCATCCCGCAGCCTGCGCCCCAGCTGGGCGCCGTTGCGGGTTATGGCGATCACAGCGATACGCATTTACTTTTAAACCTGATCACCGCAGAGGACGCAGAGGAAAAACTGGAGGGTACGGAAAAAAGAACCCTTACACATCCGGTTGCAGTGTCAATTGATGTAATCAAGGTTTTCCTCCGTGTCCTCTGCGTCCTCTGCGGTGAAATAAAGTTACGTGACTATGCGGAAGCCGTGGGAAAAGCCTTCGTCGTACAGCAGGGATTTGGCCTTCAGTCCCTCGGCCCGCGCCCCCAGGACGTCACCCACGATGATCAGGGCCTGGCGGTCGATGCCGGCTGTGCGCACCTTTTCGGCAATATCCGCCAGGGTGCCACGGATCACCACCTCATCCGCCCAGGAGGCGCGGCAGACCACGGCCACGGCGGTCTCCGCCGTGTAGGCCCCGGCAAGGAGCTGTTCCACCACCTGTTCGATCATCCCCACGGACAGGTAGATCACCATGGTGGCGCCGATACGGGCGACTTCGCTCAGCCGCTCCCGCTCCGGCACCGGCGTACGCCCCTCGCATCGGGTGAAGATCACGGTCTGGGAGACCTCGGGCAGGGTCAGTTCCTGCTTCAGGCTGGCGGCGGCGGCAAAGGCGCTGGTCACGCCGGGGATCACCTCATACTCGATGCCCAGCCGGTCCAGGGCCTCCATCTGTTCCTGGATGGCGCCGTAGATGGAGGGATCGCCGGTGTGGAGCCGCACCACGCTCTTCCCCGCAGCAATGGCGTCCATGATCACGGTAATGACCTCGGTCAGGGTCATGCCGGCCGAGTCGTAGACCGCCTCCGTGCGGGCGTAGCGGCGGACCAGCTCCCGGTCCACCAGGCTGCCGGCGAAGATGATCACGTCGGCATGGCGCAACAGCCGTGCCCCCCGGATGGTGATGAGGTCGGCCGCTCCCGGTCCCGCGCCGACAAATGATACCTGTACCGCCATTGTTCACCCGTCTTTCCGATGGTATCCAACCATCTGCTCTTGTAGTCCGAAACCCGCGCCGTGTCAAGGTGCAGCCGTGATGCGGCTAAGGGAAATCCGGTATGATTTCAATTGACAAACAGCCAGATTGTATTAAGATAAAATGAGTCCGGTTGGATGCAATATTATCAACGAAAGGAGACCCTGATTATGTGGACTGAAAGATTCAGGATTCGTCCGGTATCCCACTGCAAAGAGGGTTGCCCTAGTTGGCCCACTGCATAATGGCGGTGGGCATACGGAAAAAAGCCTCGTGGCACTGGCCACGGGGCTTTTTTTTCGCGCGGATTCTGCTATGATGCGGCCGGGTTCAATCCCAACGGCGAGCGGAGAGGGGAGCAGATGGAAGCGGTGTTCGAAAAGGCATTTCCGGTCAGCTACCACGAGTTGGACAGCCACGGCAATCTCCGGTTGCTGACCATACTCAATTACTTGCAGGATTGCGCCGGCGCCCATGCGGCCCAACTGGGGGTCTCGGTGGCCGACCTGCGGCCGCAAGGGCTAACCTGGGTGCTGTCGCGCATCCACCTGCTGGCGGAGCGCTACCCCCGCGCCGAGGAAACCGTCATGGTGCGCACCTGGCCCGCCACACGGCACGGGCTCTTCACCTGCCGCGAGTTCGAGCTGCACGACGCCCGTGGCGCGTGCGTGGCCCGGGCCAGCACCTCGTGGGCGCTGCTGAAGATCGCCACCCGCAGGCCGGTCCGGCTGGAGGAACATCTTCCCCCCTATCCGCTCGTGCCGCGCCGCGCCGTGGAGGACGACTTCGTCTCGTTGCCCCACTTTCCCGGCACAGCCACGACCGACATGCCTTTCCGGGTGCTGCGCGGCGACCTGGACATCAACCGCCACGTCAACAACACGGTCTTTGCCGGCTGGGCAACGGAGGCGGTGCCGGACGCCATCGCCGATGGCGCGCTGACCGAGTTGGAGATCGCCTTCCGGGCCGAGGCGCTCTACGGCGAGACCATCGTGTCCCGCTGTGCGGTGGTTGAGGAGGGGGAAACCCCCTGCTGCCTGCACCAGATCGTCAACAGCCGCGACAACAGGGAGCTGGCGCGGCTGCGGACGCGGTGGCGGAGATAGGTAGGCGTTTTTTACACTGCTGAACTGCAATGGAACTCGGATGACGCGGATTGAACTGATTTTAAGCGCTTTGTTTATCCGCGTACATCCGTCAAGATCAGATTTGATCCGCGTTCCATTGTTTTTGATTTTCTTGCTTTGAGATCGTTTATTGGAGACTTCCATGACCATGACGCCACCGTCCCCCTGCCCCATGTGCAACCGCTGGGAAGACGACCGCGATCTGCGCATCGCGGAGCTGACCCAATCCTACGTCATCCTCAACCGGGACCAGTACTTCCCCGGCTACACCCTGCTGTTCACCAAGTCCCACGTGACGGAGCTCTTCCATCTGCAGGCGCCGGTCAGGTCTGAACTCATGGAAGAAATCGCCGCGGTCGCCCGGGCCTTGCACGAGGTGTTTCGTCCCGACAAGATCAACTACGAACTCCTGGGCAACATGGTGCCGCACATGCACTGGCACCTGGTGCCGCGCCGCGCCGCTGATCCCCTCTGGCCACGCCCCATCTGGGCCGCGCCCCATGACGAGGTCCATCTCCCCCCGGACGAATACCGGCAGCGGATCGATGCGATACGGAAGGCGCTGTCATGATCAGATCGTTCACCCATACCCTGGCCAACGGCCTGCGGGTGGTCTGCTGCGAGATGCCCCATCTGCATGCGGCCGAGCTGGCCGTCTACCTGAAGGTGGGGGGGCGCAACGACCCGCCCGGCCGGGAGGGGCTGTCCCATTTCCTGGAGCACACCCTCTTCCGCGGAACCGCGGAATTCGCCTCCTCCCTGGAGATTGAGACCGCGTTCGAGGCCATCGGCGGTGCGCCCAA
>DATBXI010000428.1:0-2252 GCA_036514355.1 Desulfuromonadaceae bacterium | reverse complement strand
ACCGCGCAGGCAATGCTGGATGCGGTCCGCGGTGATCTTGAGCAGCCGGTCGCCGTAGGCGTGGCCGATGGAATCGTTGACGTTCTTGAAGTGATCCAGGTCCAGGAAGAGCAGGGCCGTGTCCCGTTTGTCCCGTTCGGCCATCACGATGGCCTGCTTGAGCCGGTCGGAGAACAACACCCGGTTGGGGAGGCCGGTCAGGGTGTCGTAGTAGGCCAGTTTCTTGATCGCCGCCTCGGAGCGCTTGCGTTCGATGGTGTACCGGATGGCGCGGCCGAGGATGAGGATATCGAACTTCCCCTTGACCAGGTAGTCCTGGGCGCCGTGCCGCATGGCGGTCAGGGCGAGCTCGTCGTCATCCAGGCCGGTCAGGACGATCAACGCTATGCCCGGGGCATGGGTGTGCATGCGGTGGATCGTCTCCAGGCCGTGGCTGTCGGGCAACGACAGGTCCAGCAGGATGACGTCGAAGTGCCGTTGCGCCACGTGGTCGATGGCACCGGCGATGCAATCGGCTTCGCTGACCAGGAACGGCGTCTCCCGAAGCTCTCCGAAGTACTCCTTGATGAGCCGTGCGTCGGCGGGATTGTCCTCAACTAGCAGCACCCTGATGATGTCGTTTGTCATGGCAGCGCTCACATTCCGGGCAGTTTGACGATGGAGAACCAGAATTCCTCGATGGACGATACCACCCTGGCGAACTGCTCCAGATCCACCGGTTTGGTGATGTAACAGTTGGCGTGCAGGGCATAGCTCTTGAGGATGTCCTGCTCTGCGCTGGAGGTGGTCAGCACCACCACCGGAATGTGCTTCAGGTCCGGATCGGCCTTGATCACCTCCAGCACCTCCCGCCCATCCATGCGGGGCAGATTGAGGTCCAGCAGGATCAGGTCCGGCCGGACCGCGGCGGCGTGGCTGTCCCGGCGCCGCAGGAAGTCGATCGCTTCGACGCCGTCACCCGCCACGTGGATGTTGTTGCAGAGTTTCGCGTCCTTGAGTACCTCGATGGTCAGCCTGACATCGCCGGGGTTGTCCTCGACGAGCAGGATCTCTACGGGCCTCAGGTCGGCTGAGTGCATGCGGTGTCCCTCCTTGAAAAAAGCGTTCATATCAAAAACAGCATGTGAAACCGCACCGTTCGATCTCAGCACGTGGCTGCGGCCATTGCTCCCGCTGTGGCCGGCAGGCTGAAGAAGAAGGTGGATCCCTTGCCCGGCTCCGATTCGAACCAGATGCGGCCGCCGTGCAGTTCCACGGCCCGCTTGCAGAGCGCCAGGCCGATGCCGGTGCCCGGATAGGCGTTCTGGTTGTGCAGCTTCCGGAATATCTGGAAGATCTTGTCCCGGTATTCGGGCGCAATGCCGATGCCGTTGTCCTGGACCGCAATCACGTGGGTATCCCCGTGCCGTTGGCCGGTGACGTGGATACGGGGCGGTCCGCTGCTGAACTTGAGGGCGTTGGACAGCAGGTTCTGCATGACCAGCACCAGCATGGAGCGATCTCCGAAAACGGTGGGCAGCGGATCGGATGTCACCTGGGCGCCGCAACCGTCGATATGCCCTTTGAGGTCCGCCAGAACGGCATTCAGGATGTCGCCGGCAGCGTTCGGACCGCAGACCCGGTCCTGCCGGTTGAGCCGGAGATAGCGGAGCAGGTCGGCGAACAGCTGCTTCATGTGGTTCACGTTCCGGACCGTGAGGGCGATGTACTCATCGGCCTGCTGGTCCAGTCGTCCCCGGTAGCGCTTTTCCAGCAGCTGCACAAAGCCGCCGATGACCCTGAGCGGCTCCTGCAGGTCATGGTAGGCGATCATGGAAAACTGCTGCAGTTCGGCGTTGGTCTGCTCCAGCTCGGCCGCCTTGGCGGCCAGCTCCCGCGCCGAGCGGCGCTTCTGGGCCACATTCACGGCCAGAAGGGCGATGATGATGCCCAGGCTGGTGAAGAGTCCGACTGCCAACCACACCAGGGTGGTGTATTTCGCGTAAAACGATTCGGGCCTGTTGACCAGGATGCTGTTCTCGGGAAGCCGATCGAGCGGGATGTTGAAGCGCGCAAGTACGTTGTAGTCGAACATGACCCGCGTGGTCTTTCCCGTATAGACCGGCATGGTGGCGATATCGCGGCCGCCCAGGATCTCCAGGGCCATCTCCGCGGCCTTTGCCCCGTGCTGCTTCCCCCCCAGCAGGCTGCCGCCGATGATGCCGTGGCCGATACGTTCCTCGTGGCCCGCGTACACCGGCACGGTCGCGTGT
>DATBXI010000427.1:0-7374 GCA_036514355.1 Desulfuromonadaceae bacterium | reverse complement strand
TTGACTGAATGAAGTCACCAACCAACACAGGAGGCCACAAAATGAAGTCTTGTTCCGTTGTTGCGAAGCTGGCGGTTTTCGGGGCGCTCACCCTCTTCAGTACCGGCGCATTTGCCATGGGGCCATCGGATACCGGCGACCACCATCCCGGTCACCACGAGTGCGGATGCATGCAGAAGCCGGACGGCCACGAAGCGATGATGCATCACAACCGGTTTCCCTGGATCCTCAAGGAGAAGTTGGGTCTCTCCGGCAAGCAAGCCGGTGAAATCTCCGACATCATGAAAGAGGAATCCCAGAATGCCAAGCCGCTGTTCGAGGCGATCAAGAAAGAGCGCACAGCCTTGATGGAGGCGGCACGGTCCGGCAACCAGGCTGCGATCAAGGCCCAGGCGGGCAAGCTTGCCGACGCGATTGCCGCAATGGCCGTCCATCACGCCCAGGTGCACAAGCGGATCGCAGCAGTCATGACGAAGGAGCAGGCCGAGAAGTTCGACAAGATGGCTGCTGAATTCGCAGAGCACGGAGGCATGCATGGCAAAGCCTCCTGCGGTAAGGGGCATGAGAAAGAGCAGATGCACAAGCACATGGAGCATCACCAGGACTGAGGGTGAAAGATAGGGGGCTGCCCTGGACATGTTACGTATTCAGGACAGCCCCAACGTATCGTGTGCACCTCCACCTTCAACGATTATTATAGATCACCGCAAAGACCTGCCCCCTCTCTTCCGACCTCCCCACCTCGGCCTCGACGTTCGCGTCACCCTCCCACAAAAAAGACTAAAAGACTATTTTTATCCTATTGACAAGCACACCATTGGCTGGTATTACGTTTACCAATTAACGTTAACTTCACCGTAAAGGAGAACATTCAACATGTGCACCCCCACCCTCGTTACCAAGGAAGCCCCTGATTTCACCGCCGACGCGGTCATGCCGGACAACAGCTTTGGCCAGATCACCCTGTCCGCCTTCCGCGGCAAGAACGTCGTGCTGTTCTTCTACCCGCTTGACTTTACCTTTGTCTGTCCCTCCGAGATCCTGGCGTTCAACAAGAAGCTGGATGAGTTCAAGAAGCGCAACACCGAGGTGATCGGCGTCTCCGTGGACTCCAAGTTCACCCATCTGGCATGGAAAAAAACGCCGCTCGAAGACGGCGGCATCGGTGACATCCAGTACACGCTGGTAGCGGACCTGAACAAGAACATCGCCCGGCAGTACGGCATCCTGTTCAACGAGGCGGTGGCCCTGCGCGGCCTGTTCCTGATCGACACCAAGGGGGTCATCCGCCACGCGGTCATCAACGACCTGCCCCTGGGGCGCAACGTCAGCGAGGCCCTGCGCATGGTGGATGCGCTCCAGTTCGTCGAGACCCACGGCGACCAGGTCTGTCCCGCCAACTGGAACGAAGGGGATGAGGCCATGAAGCCCACCGCCGAGGGGGTTGCCAGCTATCTGGCAAAACACGGGAAGTAATTCAGCACCACAGGCGCGGCCTTCGGGCGGGCCGCGCCTTTTTTCTCCCGAAATACTGAGTGCCGCCATGGAACTCCACGACCTCGAACATACCCCGCTGCTGTTCGGGCACGACCCCCGGACCGGGATCGTCGCCGTGGAACCGGCCGGTCGCTTCGTGCGTCTGTTCCGCCGGACGCCGCAGGGTGTGCACTTCCACGACGAACCCTTCCGGCCGTTCATCCTGGTCAGTGACCCCGCCCTGCTGGCCGGCTGCCGGGCCCCCTGCTCCGTGCGGCAGTTGCAGGGGGATGATCTTTTCCGCTATCAGCTCAGCTTCGATTCATGGGGCGACTGCCTCGCGGCGCGGGATTTCCTGGCAGCCGCGACCGGCAGAACCCCCTCGGCAGCGGACGCGCCCTATCTGTTCATCTCCGACCTTTCCCACCAATACCTGCTGGCCAGCGGCGCGACGCTCTTCAAGGGGATGGAGTTCAACGACCTCCACTGCCTGACCCTGGACATCGAGACCTTCTGCGCCGAAGGGTACCGTTTCTCCAATCCGGACCGGCCGGAGGACCGCATCATCTCCATCGCCCTTGCCGACTCCCACGGGGAACGGACGGTGCTGCGGGGGGACCGCCTGACCGAGCCGGAGATGCTTGAGGCGCTGAACGAGGCCATCCACCGGTGCGACCCGGACGTGATCGTCGGTCACAACATCTTCCGCTTCGACCTGGAGTATCTCGGCAAGCGGGCAAAACTCCACGGAATCCGCCTCACCTGGGGACGCAACGGGTCCGTGCCGCACATCACCCCCAGCTCGCGCTGGAATCTGGCGGAACGGCTCATCGACTATCCCCGCTGGGACGTGTACGGCCGGCACATCATCGACACCTATTTCCTGGTGCAGCATTACGACATCAGCCAGCGCAGCCTGGAGAGCCACGGCCTCAAACAGGTGGCGCGCCACTTCGGCGTGGCAGCGCCGGAGCGGGTCTACCTGGACGGCGACGCCATAGCCGGCCAGTTCCGGCGCGACCCGGAGCTGCTCTACCGCTACAACATGGACGACGTGGTCGAAACCCGGGAGTTGTTCCGCATCCTGGCCTATCCCTGGTTCCTGCAGACACGCATCTTCCCCTACTCCTTCCAGAACTGCCCGCTGCGGGGCACCGCCACCCGCATCAACGCCCTGTTCCTGAGGGAATACCTGCACCGCGGCCACACCATCCCGGCCCGCACCGCCGAGGCCGAGCCGTTCGAGGGGGGATATACCGAACTGGTGCAGGAGGGGGTCTACGGCCCGATCGTGCACTGCGACGTGGCCTCGCTCTATCCTTCCATCATGCTGAGCTACCGCCTCGGTCCGGCCAGGGATTCCCTGGGACTGTTCCTCCCCATGCTGGCGGAACTGCGCCGCTTCCGCCTGGAGGCCAAGCAGCTGGCGCGGGCGGGCGGCAGCGAACCGGAGCGGCTGCACTACGATGCACTCCAGCAGGTCTTCAAGGTGCTGATCAACTCGTTCTTCGGCTACCTGGGCGCCCCGCTGCACAACTTTTCCGACCCCGCGACCGCCGCCGAGGTGACACGGCTGGGGCGGGTGACCATCAGGTCCATGATGGAACTGCTGCGGCACGAGGGGGCCGAACCGATCGAGGTGGATACGGACGGGATCTATTTCCGGCCTCCGGATGGGTGTGACGGGGAAACGGCGGAGCGGGCCCTGGTGGAACGGGTCTCGGCAGCGCTGCCGGAGGGGATCGAGGTGGAGACGGACGGCAGGTACCGCTCCATGTTTGCCTACAAGACAAAGAACTATGCCCTGTGGGGCTATGACGGCGCCATGGTCATCCGGGGGAGCAGCCTCCGTTCGCGGGGCATGGAGCGCTACCTGCGGGAGTTCATGCGGGAGGCGATCACGCTGCTGCTGACGGCCGGGGGAGAGGGGATCACGCAACTCCACGACCGTTTCGTGGCCCGCCTGATTGCCCGTGATTTTCCCGTCGAGTGGGTCGCGCGGACCGAGACCCTGGGCGAATCGCCCGCCACCTACCGGGAAAAGCTGCGGGCCAGAAAGCGCAACCCCTCGGCGGCCTTCGAGATCGCCCTGGCGGCGGAGCGCGCCTACCGCGCCGGCGACCAGATCAGTTACTATGTCAGCGGCGCGGGAAAGGATGCCGTGGCCTACGAACAGTGCCGGCCGGTGAGCGCGTTCGACCCGACCCGACCCGACGTCAACATCCCCTACTACATCGAAAAGCTCAGAAACTTGAAGCGGCGCTTCGATCCATTCCTGCCGCAGGAACCGACACTGTTCGACTGAGCGTCAAACTTGCCAGCTCCGGTTCTTTGTGATATGAGACAGAAACGGTGATATAAACCGCCCTTAAAGGAGAAACCATGAAGAGGACCCTGCTGTTCTCCACCATGCTGACCGTCGTGGTCGTTGCGTGTCTGCTTCCGGTCGCGGCCCGGGCCGATCAGCAGCCCGAGATGATCGTTGAAAAGATGGCCGTGAAGCTCACCCGCGGTGTAACCAATGTCGTCACCTGCGTTGCCGAACTGCCCAAACAGAGTGTCCTGACGGTGCGTGAGTTGGGAGGGGCCGGGTATGTGGTCGGGCCGCTCAAGGGGATCGGCATGACGCTGTACCGCGGCTTCATGGGGCTGACCGAGACCGCCTTCTTCCTCGTGCCCCAGCCGGGCTACTACGATCCCACGATCGATCCCACCTACGTCTGGGAGGGATGGGAACCGAAACGGGAAACCTCGCCCCCCCTGCAGGAGGAACCGAAGCAGCCCTAGCACCGCGACGCGCGAAATCAAAAGGCGAACCCATAACGGGTTCGCCTTTTTCTCTTCGTGCCGTAGTGCCCTTTATGTGAGACAGCTCAATCACCCCAGCCGCTGCCGCAGATACGCCTCGAATTCCCGCTTGAACTCCTTGCGCTTCAGGGCCATGTCCACCGTGGCCTTGAGGAACCCCAGTTTATCGCCGCAGTCGTGGCGCAGCCCCTCGAACAGGCAGCCGTAGACCTTTTCCTCCCGGGACAGCCTGAGAATGGCGTCGGTGAGCTGGATCTCGCCCCCTTTGCCCGGCTCCTGTTGCTCCAGAAACGCAAAGATACGCGGGGTCAGCACATAGCGACCTATGATGGCCATATCCGAAGGGGCTTCCTCCTGCTTGGGTTTTTCCACCATGTCCAGCACCTCGTAGACCCGCTCGCTCAGCGGATTGGCCCGGACACAGCCATAGGAGGAGATGTTCTCCATTGGCACCCGCTCCAGAGCCAGTACCGACCCCTGGTAGGCATCGAATGTATCCAAAAGCTGCCGCAGACAGGGCTGCTCGCTGTCGATAATGTCATCCCCCAGAAGCACGGCAAAAGGCTCGTTGCCCACAAAGTCCTTGGCGCACAGGATGGCGTGCCCCAGCCCCAGAGCCTTTTTCTGGCGGACGTAGAAGATGTCCAGCAGGTCGGCGATCTCGCGCACCGCCTGAAGCGTCTTGCTCTTCCCCTTTTCCTCCAGGTGCGTCTCCAGCTCGATGGAGATGTCGAAATGGTCCTCGATGGCCCGCTTGCCCCGTCCGGTGACGAACAGGATCTGTTCGATGCCCGAGGCGACCGCCTCCTCCACCACGTACTGCACCAGCGGCTTGTCGATCAGCGGCAGCATCTCCTTGGGAGATGACTTGGTGGCGGGAAGGAAACGGGTGCCCAAACCGGCAACCGGGAAAACGGCCTTTTTGACCTTCATGATAACCACCTCAAATCAATATCTGATTAGCGTTGATCTTCCGCTGCGATTTCAAACTGTCCCCTCTCCCTGAGGGAGAGGGCTGGGGTGAGGGTGAAAAGCCGGATTTTATTGCGCAAATCCCCCCTCATCCGGCCTTCGGCCACCTTCTCCCTCAGGGAGAAGGGTTCAGCGGAAGATGGGCGCTAATCAGGGATCAATATAACATCTGCCACGGAGACGCGGAGCACGATGCAAGATTTCTTTTCGATTCCTCTGGGTCTCTGTGGCTCTGTGGCAAATATGCCGGCATTCAGCCACGGATCGCCCCTGCGATCTCCGGCACGACCTCGTCGCGGCCCATGGCCATGATATGGATGCCATCGCAGACAGCACGGCACTCTGCCGCCAGTTCCGCGGCGATCCTCACCCCCTCGGCGGCGGGATCGTCCGCTGCCATCAGGCGTTCGACAACCGCCTGCGGCACCTGCAGACCGGGGATGTTGCGATTGATGAACTCCGCCATTCTGGCGGATTTGATGACCAGGACACCGGCGATCACCTTCACTCCCAGCGGCCGTACCGTATCGCAAAACAGGGCAAGACGCTGCGGGTCGAACACCGCCTGGGTCTGGAAGAAACGGGCGCCGGCCGCTGCCTTCTTCGCCAGTTTGGGCCGGGTGGCGGCGAACGGCTCCACCTCGGGCGCTGCGGCGGCTCCCACAAAAAAGCGCGTTGCGCCGGCCAGGGGGGCGCCGTTCATGTCCGCACCATTGTTCAGGCCGGAGACGGCCTGGAGCAGCACCACGGAGTCCAGGTCGAACACCGCCCGCCCCCGGGGATGATCCCCGCAGCCGATAGCGTCGCCGGTCAAGGCCAGGATGTTGTGGATGCCCAGGGCCGCCGCTCCCAGCAGATCGCTCTGCAGGGCCAGACGATTGCGGTCGCGGCAGGTCAGTTGCAGGATCGGCTCGATTCCTTCGGCTACCAGCATGCCCGCCGCCACCAGCGGCGTCATGCGCATGTTGGCGCCCTGGTTGTCAGTGACATTGACCGCGTCCACAAAGGGCGCCACACCGGCGGCGGCCCGCAGCAGACCGGAAGGGTCGCATCCCTTGGGCGGGGCGACTTCGGCGGTGATCACGAATTTATTGGCATTGAGTGCTTGTGCGAGATGGGAAGGCACGGGCTATTTCTCCAGCGTGAGGCTGTTGGGATGGCGTTTGTGGGCGAAATCACGGGCAGGGGTGATGGCGTCGAGCCGCCCGACCCGTTCCTGGCGCTCCAGCCGCTCATAGATGGTGACCCACGCGCAGCGATGGGTGCGGTCAACCTCGCAGGCACCCTCCTCCATGCCGCCGCAGGGGCCGTTCAGGAGCCCCTTGGCGCAGACCGTGACCGGACAGACGCCGCCGGTATCGTTGAGCCGGCAGTCACCGCACAGGGAACAGCGTTGTTCGAATTGGCCAAAGCGCCGGATATTGCCGAGAAACCGGGAATCCGTGCCGGCCACCACCTTTTTCTCCGATGCCTCGGCGACCGATTGAATGCCGGCCCCGCAGGAGAGCACCAGCAGGAAATCCGCCTCCTCCACCTGCTCCCGACGGGCGCGCAGGTCACGGGCCGTGCGCGGTATGTGGCAGGTCTCGTCGATGACGATGGTGCCGGTCACCTCCTTGGCAACCGCCGTCAGGGCCTCCTGCATGCGGAACACCTCTTCCTCGCCGCCTGCCTTGCAGACCGTGGCGCACTTGGCGCAGCCGATGATGAATACCCGGCTCCCGCCCTCCAGCGCCGCAACGATCTGCTCCAGCGGCTTTTGGGTCGAGACAATCATGAAATCCCCGCGAACCTTCTGGCGGACTCCAGCGTATTGTACAGCAGCATGGTGATGGTCATGGGGCCGACCCCACCGGGAACCGGCGTGATGGCGCCTGCCCGCTGGCTGGCGCCGGCATAGTCCACGTCACCCACCAGTTTCTTCTCGCCGACCCGGTTGACCCCCACGTCGATCACCACGGCCCCCTCCTTGATCCAGTCACCCTTGACCATCTCGGGACGCCCGACGGCGGCGATGACCACGTCCGCCCGGCGAACCACGTCGGCCAGGTTGCGGGTCCGCGAGTGGCACACCGTTACGGTGGCGTTCTGGGCCAGGCACATCATAGCCACCGGCTT
>DATBXI010000426.1:0-2186 GCA_036514355.1 Desulfuromonadaceae bacterium | reverse complement strand
CCCGGATCGGACATGGAGTGGCCGCGGAAACGGTAGGTGGTGGCCTCCACGAAATAGGGAAGCCCGCTCTCCCGCACCCGTTCGGCAGCGTGTTTGATGGCCTTGTAGACGGCGATCACGTCCATGCCGTCCACCTTCTCGGAGGGGATGTCGTAGCCGCAGGTGCGTTTGTGGATGTGGGCCAGGGCCGAGGAGCGGTGCACTTCGGTGCCGATGCCGTAGAAGTTGTTCTCGCAGACGAAGAGCACCGGCAGCTCCCAGAGCCGGGCCCAGTTGAGCGTTTCGTGGAAGGTCCCCTGGTTGACCGCGCCGTCGCCGAAGAAACAGGCCGTGATGCGGTCCTCGCCCCGGTAGCGTGCGGCAAAGGCCAGTCCCAGCGAGATAGGGAACTGCCCTCCCACGATGGCATACCCCCCCATGAAGTTGAGGCCGGGGTCGAAGAGGTGCATGGAGCCCCCCTTCCCCTTGCAGACCCCCGTGGCCTTGCCGAACAGTTCGGCCATGACCCGTTTGGGCTCCGCGCCGCGCACGATGGCCTGGGCATGCTCCCGGTAGGCCGAGAGGATGTAGTCGTCCCGGTGCAGGGCAGCAGTCGCCCCCACCGCCACCGCCTCCTGGCCGCTGTACAGATGGAGAAAGCCGGTGATATGCCCCTTGGTGTATTGTTCGGCGCAGCGCTCCTCGAATTCCCGCGCCAGGAACATCTGCTCGTAGAGCTTCACGAGGTGCTGGTCCGGGAGGACCAGGCGCAGCTTGGTTTCCATCGTTCTCCTCCGCGGCCGGTGGGCCGCCGGTCATTCAGGCCGCGCTCTGTGCGGGATGCCGGGCCCGCCATTCCGCCTCTGCCATGATCTCCAGCAACGCAAGCTCCACTTCACCGGGGGTGCCGCGCAGCGTGACCGCCAGGCGCGGGATGTAGCCCCGTTCCAGCAGCAAGCGGTATGAACTGGCATAGCTCAGGTCGAGCGCCCAGGATATCTGGAGCAGCTTGAAGTCGTTGAGCGTGCGGCACGCTTCCAGGTGCACCACCTGCTGTTTTGCCAGCGCTGCCAGGCAGGAGGGCGAGAATTCCGGCTGGTCCGGCAGTCCCAGGCAGGCTGCCGAGGCCCGCTCCGCTTCCGGCATGGCGTATTCGTCGAGAAACACCCGCCAGATGTCGAGCTTGTCGGCATCGCGGATCAACTGAATGAAAAGCCTGGTGGGGGATTGCGCCTTTTCGGGCGGTTGCAGCAGATTGTGGAAGCGCACCGCCTCTTCGATCAGCAGGCAGGTGTCGGCTGGCAGGCCGTCAAGCACCCCGTGCTCGCGGATGACCTCTACGGCCAGCCGGGCATGATTGTCGGAATCACTGTCGCGAAAGGTACGCCAACGGCGGTACTGGGGAAAACGCCCCACATCGTGCAACAGCGCGATCGCCTGGGCAATGCGTGTCTCCGCGTCCGAAAGCCCTTCGCCCGCCGCAAGCAGCTCCATGACCGCGCACACCTTGTGGGTGTGTTCGACCTTGAGCCGAATGTTCTTCAGCCCATCGGGATCGATGTCGTAAAATGTCTGGACATAGCCATCGAACCAATGGCGAATGGCGTCCAACCGGGGCTGTTCCATGGTCGTTCCGGGCAGTCGTGATGCGTTGAAATTATCACAAGAATACTGTACCCTGCTGCGATGTCAACCGGAACACCCGACACCAGAAGGCACGAGGACACCGATGCAGTTGTCGCTTCTTGACCCCCCCGATCCGAAGGAAGCCGCCCGGACGCGGATGAATGAGCTGTGCCGGCTCCTGGAGCACCACAACCGGCTCTACTACGTGCTCGACGCGCCCGAGATCAGCGATGCGGAGTACGATACCCTGTTCCGGGAGTTGCAGGGGCTGGAGCAGCGTTTTCCCGAACTGGTGACGCCCGAGTCCCCGACCCAGCGGGTTGGAGGCCATGCGCTGGAAAAATTCGGCGCCGTGACCCACCGGCTCCCCATGCTCTCCCTGGAGAATGCCACCAACGAGTCCGAGATCAGGGAGTTTGACCTGCGGGTCAAGAAGGTCCTGGGGCTTGCCCCTGACGCGATGATCAACTATGTGTGCGAGCCCAAGCTGGACGGGCTGGCCGTGGAACTGGTCTACGAGAACGGCCTGCTGGCCGTTGCCTCCACCCGCGGCGACGGTGTCACCGGCGAGGACGTGACGG
>DATBXI010000425.1:0-4496 GCA_036514355.1 Desulfuromonadaceae bacterium | reverse complement strand
GGAGGAATTTTGGAAACCCCTACCCCGTGAATCCCGCCCCGATGAGTGCGAGCACCGCACCGCCTGCCAGCACCCGGTACCAGACAAAGGGGGCGATGCTCCGGGTCTGCACCAGGCGCAGCAGGAAGGCCACGCTGATGTAGCCGGTGACGGCCGACACGCCGATGCCCACCAGCATGGGGAGCCCCTCGCCGGCGGGTATGCCGTGCCTGGCCAGGTGCAGACCCTTGAGCAAGGCCGCGCCGGCCACGATGGGGAGCGACAGCAGGAAGGAGAAGCGGGCCGCGGCCTCGCGAGTGAAGCCGAGCAGCAGCCCGGCGGTGATGGTGATGCCCGAGCGGGACACGCCGGGGATCAGGGCCAGGCACTGGAACAGGCCGAACGTCATGGCGCTGCCCGTCCGTATCTCCGTCAGGCCGCGCCGCCGCTGTCCCCACCGGTCGGCCGCTCCCAGGATCAGGCCGAAAGCGATCAGGAACGCGGCGATCAGGAGGGGGCGGGACCGGAAGATCTCCTCGAACTGGTGCTCGAACAGCTTACCCACGGCGGCCGCGGGCACGGTGGCGGCGATGATCAGGAACGGCAGTTGCTTGGCCGGCGTGTCCAGGGACCGGCTGGAGAGCGCCGCGAAGAACGCACCCACCAGCTCGGCGATGTCCCGGCGGAAATAGAGCGCCAGGGCGAGAAACGTCCCCAGGTGCAGGGCCACGTCAAAGGTCAGCCCGGATTCGGGCCAGCGCAGGAGCCGGGGGACGAGGATCAGGTGGGCGGAACTGCTGATGGGAAGCACCTCGGCAAACCCCTGCAGGGCGCCGAGGATAGTGGCGTGGAGCAGATTCATGAACATCTCCTTACGGGTCTGGGTGGGCAGGATACTGCAAGAGTTCGGCAAAGGCAACCATGCAATAGTCGTGTTACGCGGCTGTTACGGTTATGTGAATTTTCAGTGGGAAGACGGTGGGAATTGTGCTATCTATGTCAGGTTTTATATGACAGCGCGATGCGGAGGCATGAATGTTCGGACTGATCCCCAAAGAGGAAAAATTCTTCCAACTGTTCAAGGAAATGACCACCAATATCATCGAGGGTGCCCGGCTGCTCAAGGAGATGCTGGACAACTTCGAGAACCCGGCCGAAAGCCAGCGCCGGATCAAGGACGTGGAGCACAAGGGCGACTCCATCACCCATCAGATCATCCAGAAGCTGAACAAGACCTTCGTCACCCCCCTGGACCGCGAGGACATCTACGCCCTGGCCTCCAAGCTGGACGACATCCTCGACCTCATCGACGCCTCGGCCTCCCGCGTGATCATGTACAACGTGGAGACCATCCCGTCCGAGGCCAAGTCCCTGGGCTTCATCATCCTGCAGTCGTGCCACGCGGTGGACAAGGCGGTGGCCATGCTGGGCAAGAAGTCCAATGAAAAGATCTTCGAGGCCTGTGTTGAGATCAACGCCCTGGAGAACGAGGCGGACCGGGTGTCCCGCGAGGCCATCAGCCGCCTGTTCGACGAGGAAAAGGACCCGATCCAGCTGATCAAGTGGAAGGAGATCTACGAAACGCTGGAGCGGGCCACGGACAAGTGCGAGGATGCGGCCAACATACTTGAGAGCGTGGTGGTGAAGAATGCTTGACGGCTTCGCCAAAAGTCCGTCTGCTGCGTTACGCTCCTCCCTCGTCGGTGCGACGCAGCGCTGCTGCGCCTCCCTCCTCTGGACTCGCAAGCCTTGCATCCGGAGCTTTTTGCTGTGCCGTTACCCACATTACTAGAGGTACTACATGCTTGATCCGGCCTTTGTGATGCTCTGCCTGGTGATCCTGGCGGCGCTCCTGTTCGACTACATCAACGGCTTCCACGACACGGCCAATGCCATCGCCACCTGCGTTTCCACCCGGGCGCTGTCGGTCAAGGGGGCCATCTTCATGGCCGCTCTGCTCAACTTCGCCGGCGCCATGATCTCCACCAAGGTCGCCTCCACCATCGGCAAGGGGATCGTGGACAAGGACAACGTCACCCAGATGGTGGTGCTGGCCGGCGTCATCGGCGCCATCATCTGGGACCTGATTACCTGGTACTACGGTCTCCCCTCCTCCTCGTCCCACGCCATCATCGGCGGCATCATGGGGGCGGTGTTCGCCCATGCGGGCCTGGCGGCCCTCAAGTGGGGCGGGCTCAAGACGATCATCCTGGCCCTGGTCCTCTCCCCCATCATGGGGACGATCCTCGGTTTTGTGTTCATGCTGCTCCTGTACCGGGTCTTCCGCAACAGCGCGCCCGGCGGGCTCAACAAGAACTTCCGCCGCCTGCAGGTGCTGTCGGCGGCCTTCATGGCCTTTTCCCACGGCACGGCCGACGCCCAGAAGTCCATGGGGGTGATCACCATGGCCCTGGTCAGTTACGGGTTCCTGAAGACCTTTAGTGTTCCCTGGGAGGTGATGGTGGCCTGCGCCACGGCCATGGCCCTGGGTACGGCCGCCGGGGGGTGGCGCATCATCAAGACCGTGGGGCGCGATTTCGTCAAGCTGCAGCCGGTGCACGGCTTCTGCGTGGAGACCGCATCGGCCGGCGTCATCCTGGGCGCCTCGGCCTTCGGCATGCCCACCAGCACCACCCACGTCATCACCTCCGCCATCCTGGGGGTCGGCCTCTCCAAACGGCTGACGGCGGTCAACTGGAAGGTGGCCCAGCGCATCCTGGTGGCCTGGGTGCTGACCATCCCGGCCTCGGCCCTGGTGGCCTACCTGACCTACCAGGTGCTGAACCCGCTTCTGGGGAAATAACCGCGGGAGAAGGGCGCTCCCTGCGCCGTTCACATTCACACACCACACCGATTTCCGGGGGTGCCGACCAGGCATCCCTTTTTTTGTGCACGAGGTGCACGTGCGCTGTCCGCTGGTTTTTCTGGAAAAGGGGGAGTTGGTAATGGGGGAGAGAGCGATGTGCTCCGGAAGTGGACCTACACCTTGACCGTCACCCTGCCGGCGCCCTCCGGCATGGCTGCATAGACCTGGAGACGAGGGGAAGGCTGCTGCGGCCGGTTGCCGTCGCGCCCGGACCGCTTGCGCTTGAGGGCCGCCAGCACCGATTTGAACAGGGTTTTCACGTCTTCAACCGCCTCTTTCAGGCGGCGTTCCTCTGCGGCGCTGTCGTTGCCCGTTTCTGGCGGTTTCCCGGACAAGGCAGGGGACATCTGCTGTGTCGTCCCGCCGGAGCGCTGGCCCGTCCCGGCCGGTTGCGCCGCTTCCTGCGTATTCCCCCGTGTCCCCCCCGAGTCCTTGGCGGAGGCGGCCGTTTCGGGGGAGGCCATATCCGTTGCCGTAACGACGACGCTTCCGCTGCCGGCCCCGAGGGAGGCGATCTGCGCGGCGATCTGCTTCATCTCGGCCATCACGGATTTTGCCGCGGAAGGGCTGAGGAACGGTATCATCTGGCGCAGCATCTTCAGCCGTTCCTTCAGAATGCCGGCCCGTTCCAGGCGGCTCTGCCGCTCCAACGTCTGCCGGTCGGGCAGTTGCCGGACCACCGTACGGGCGGCGGCCAAGTCCTTCATCTGCTGTTCGTACCGATCCTGCGACCGGCTGGATACGTCCGTGCCGAGCCGGCTGAGGAGGCTCCCCTCGGTGCGGGTCAGCGGCACGTTGTATTCTTTCACAATGGCGGTCAGTTCCATGATCGGTCCTCCCCCCAGGTGTCATCTCATATGATATATATCGGCAGGTGAGCGCAAAAAATAACAGGCAATTTGCTTGACCGTGGCCGCCCGCGCGGATATTTTTAGAATAATTTTATCATGGCCATGGAGGCGGTAAGATGAAGAAGATGTTCCTGCTGTTGCCAACCGTCGTGCCGCTGTTGTTCGCGCAGGCCGCCTCTGCCGACCTCACCAGGCTGGCCGAAAATGTCCACTCGTACGTGGGCAAGAAGGACGGTTCCCCGGCGCACAGCTTTGCCACCAATGCAACCCGCCCATGACCACCATCTATCGAAAAATAACCTGTTGCCTCTGTCTCTTCTTCCTTGTGCTGTCAAGCGTACGGATTGAGGCGGCTCATGTTGTCGAGAAGCACATTACGCTTACACCAACGGGGCCAACCATCATTCGCGGCGTCATTGCTCCCAGCGAGGAAGATGCTAGGACCTTCACCGTTTCGCGCGGGAAGGAGGCCAGGATCACCATCCTCAAGGGACGGCGCAAGGTCGTCTATGATGTGTACGATGGCCAGAACATCGCGGCCAACGAAGGGGTGGCAGAGGGTGATTGGTTTCCGGTGAGCGCCGGCAGCTACCGGATCACGGTGAACAACGTCACCGGCCTGGAGAAAAAGAGCGCGGCCCGGCCGGCGCCCTATGAGATCCGGATCGAGATCAGGTGATTGCCAACCAGTATGGATAAATAAGGGTGCGGAATAAGGGGACTGTCCCTTTATTGATCCCCGGATGTGACAGGACTGACTTGCTCCACCATACTACCCTGACAAACGATCCAACTTGTCG
>DATBXI010000424.1:0-4568 GCA_036514355.1 Desulfuromonadaceae bacterium | reverse complement strand
CCTGGAGAACGCCTATCTGTTCACGGTGGACAACCTGCAGGAGATCGTCCAAGCCAACCTGGCCCAGCGCAGCAAAGAGGCGGAAAAGGCCGAGGAGATCATCAACCAGGAGATCGGGCAGTTCCACAAGTGGCTCTCCTCCCTGGAGGTGACCCCCACCATCGTGGCCCTGCGCACGCATTTCGAGGAGATCCGCCGGGCCGAGCTCAGCCGGACCGTGAGCGGTTGGCGGGACCTGACCCCGGAAGACGAAAAGCGGCTGGAGGCGCTCACTGCGGCCATCACGAACAAGCTGCTCCACACGCCGACCCTTGCCCTGAAAAAAGCCGGCCAGGGCGGCAGGGTGGACCTGTACGTGGATGCCCTGCGGCAACTGTTTGACCTGGAGGCCGCCGCCGAGACAGGGGAAGAACTGGAGCTGGAGGAGTGATCCTTCCGGCGCCGCTTATCCCCGGCACCCTGATCAAGCGCTACAAGCGCTTCCTGGCAGATGTGACCCTGGCGGACGGCAGCATGGTCACCGCCCACTGCCCCAACTCGGGGAGCATGAAGGGATGCGCGGTCCCCGGCAGCCGGGTGTTCCTCTCCCGCAGCACCAACCCGAACCGGAAGCTGGCCCACACCTGGGAATTGGCGGAATCCGACGGATTCTGGGCCGGCATCAACACCGGCCTCCCCAACCGCCTGGTACGGGAGGCGATCGAAGACGGCACGGTGGCGGAGCTCCAGGGCTACGGGACGATCCGCCCCGAGGTCCCCTACGGCGAGCACAGCCGCATCGACCTGCTGCTGGAAGGACCCACGGGTCGCTGTTTCGTGGAGGTCAAGAACGTCACCCTGGTAGAGCAGGGCCGGGCCCTGTTCCCGGATGCGGTCACCACCCGGGGCCAGAAGCACCTGAACGAGCTGATGCGGGTGGTGCGGGAGGGGGACCGCGGGGTAATCTTCTTCACCGTCCAGCGGGGCGACGGCCACGCGGTTTCCCCGGCAGACGCGATCGACCCGGAGTACGGCCGGCTGCTCAGGCTGGCCCTGGCGAACGGCGTGGAGGCCCTGGCCTACCGGGCCGAGGTGACGACTGAGGAGATCCACGGTTGCCAGTCATTGTATAAGGCACAAAAGCATTACCACGGAGGAAAGGCAGGAGGAAAGCCGAAAAACTAAATTTACACGGATGAACGAGATGGGCGGGATAAAGCTTTTTATGTTCTCTTAATAAGATGATTTAAAGTTTTTATCCCTTTTATCCTGAATATCCCTGTTTGAATGCTTTTAACGTTCCTCCGTGAACCTCCGTATCCTCCGTGGTGAATGCTTTCGAATTTCATATAACCCAAGAAATGGAGAACTGAATATGCCACCCAAGGAACTACGTATCGGCACTCGCGCCAGCCAGCTGGCCCTCTGGCAGGCCAACTGGGTAAAATCCGAGCTGGAGAAACGCTACCCCGGCATGGAGGTCACCCTGGTCAAGATCAAGACCATAGGCGACAAGATCCTGGATGTGCCCCTGGCCCAGGTAGGGGGCAAGGGGCTGTTCGTCAAGGAGATAGAGGAAGCCATGCTGCGGGGCGAGATCGACATCGCCGTGCACAGCATGAAGGACGTGCCCACCGACTTCCCCGAGGGGCTCGGCCTCTGCTGCATCACCGAGCGTGAAGACCCGCGCGATGCCGTCATCTCCCGCAACGTGCAATTTACCGACCTCCCCCAGGGCGCCCGCATCGGCACCAGTGCCCTGCGGCGCCAGGCCCAGCTGCTCAAAGTGCGCCCCGACCTGGAGATGGTCATCATCCGCGGCAACGTGGAGACCCGCATCCGCAAGCTGGAAGACGAGCGGCTGGATGCTGTCATCCTGGCCGCAGCCGGCCTGAAACGGCTCGGGTTCACCGAAAAGGTGGCCGAATACCTGGACACCGACCTCTCCATCCCGGCCATCGGCCAGGGAGCCCTGGGGATCGAGTGCCGCCTGGCAGACCCGGTCATCACCGAGACCATCGCCTTCTTCAACCATCCCGACACCAGCTACGCCGTACGGGCGGAGCGGGCCCTGCTGAAACGCTGCGAAGGGGGATGCCAGGTGCCCATCGCGGCCCACGGCACGGTCAGTAACAGCACGCTGCGGCTGATCGGCTTCATCGCCGCGGTGGACGGCCAGCGCTCGGTCAGGGGAGAGATCAGCGGCCCGGTAACCGAATGCGAGCAGTTGGGCATCCGACTGGCGGACCAGCTGCTGGCCGATGGCGGCAAGGCCATCCTGGAAGAGGTCTATCAGCGGGAGATTGCCGGCGGAGACGAGACCGTCGTCTGATGTGCACCCACATTCCTGCTGCTACGGAAGGGCGTGAGCGATGGTTGAGGAGATGGCCCGCATGAACAGCGAACAAAAACAGGGCATCGTCTACCTGGTGGGTGCCGGCCCGGGCGATCCGGGGCTGATTACCCTGCGCGGCGTGGAATGCCTCTGCCGGGCCGAGGTGGTGGTATACGACTACCTGGCCAACGAACAGTTGCTGAACTTCGCGCCCGACGGGGCGGAACGGATCTATGCCGGCAAGATAGGCGGCCGGCACAACCAGGACCAGGCCGAGATCAACCGCATCCTGGTGGACAAGGCCGAGGCGGGCAAAACCGTTGTCCGGCTGAAAGGGGGCGACCCCTTTGTGTTCGGCAGGGGGGGTGAGGAATGCGAGGCATTGGCCGAGGCGGGCATCGCTTTCCAGGTCGTGCCGGGCGTGACCGCCGGGGTGGGCGCGGCGGCCTATGCGGGCATACCCCTGACCCACCGGGACTACACCGCCTCGGTGGCCTTCGTGACCGGCCAGGAGGGGAAGGGCAAGAATGAGTCCGCCATCGATTGGGAGCGACTCTCCCTGGGGAGTGGCACGGTGGTCTTTTACATGGGGGTCACCACCCTGCGGCGCAATATGGAGCGGCTGCTGGAACACGGCCGGGATCCCGGCACGCCGGTGGCACTCGTGCGCTGGGGCACCACGCCGGAGCAGCAGGTGCTCACCGGCTGCCTGGCTGACATCGCGGACCGCGTGGAGCAGGCCGGATTCAAGCCGCCGGCCGTGGTCATCGTGGGCGAGGTGGTCGGGTTGCGGGACAGGTTGCGCTGGTTCGACACGCGGCCGCTCTTCGGCAAGCGTATCCTGGTGACCCGCGCCGCCGATCAGGCCGGGGAGTTCTGCACCATACTCTCCGAGCGGGGCGCAACGGCCATCGAATGCCCCACCATCAAGCTGGAGGAGCCGGACGAGTGGGCGCCTCTGGATGCGGCCATCGGCCGGCTTGCCGGGTATGACTGGCTCGTGCTCACCTCGGGCAACGCGGTGCGCAACCTCTTCCGGCGCATGGAGACCCTGGGGCTGGATGCCCGTTGCGTGGCCGGCTGCAAGGTCTGCGCCGTGGGTCCCAAGACTGCCGAAGCCATTATGGCCTTCGGCATCCGGCCCGACCTGGTGCCCGCCGACTACAAGGCGGAAGGGGTCGTGGCCGAGATGGCCACGTTGGACCTGACCGGCAAACGGGTCCTCTTCCCCCGGGCCGACCGGGCCCGGGAGATCATTCCCCGCGAACTCGAGCGCCTGGGCGCCCACGTGGACAGCCCGGTGGCTTACCGCACCGTCCTGCCGGATCGGCTGCCGCCCGAGGCGCTCTTTGCCCTGGAAAAACGCTCCGTGGACTGCATCACCTTCACCTCGTCATCCACGGTCCAGAACCTGGCCGAGATGTTGGGGGGGGACCTGCTGGTAAACATGCTCAAGGGGGTCACGGTGGCCTCCATCGGGCCGGTCACCTCCCGCACCTGCCATGAACTGGGGCTCAAGGTCGATATCGAGCCGACCCGCTCGACGCTCGCGGAGCTGGCAGCGGCCATTGAGCGGCATTTCAGCCGCTGACACACCCGCCCCGCGCTTCCCGCAACAGCACTGACGGGCTTTATGACCGACTACGCATTCATGACCCAGTGGCGCCTCCAGGCCCCGCTTGCCGGGGTGTGGGAGGCCATCTATCATTCCGAGCGCTGGCCCGAGTGGTGGCGCGGGGTCGAGAGCGTCATCGAGCTGGAACCGGGAACTGACGGCGGGATCGGCAACAGGCGGCGCTACATCTGGAAGGGGCTGCTCCCCTATCGCCTGACCTTCGACATCCGCACCACCTGCATAGAACATGGACGGCTGCTGGCAGGCGTAGCCACCGGCGACCTGGCCGGCAGCGGCACCTGGCGCTTCAGCCACCACGATGGCGTGACGCTGGTGTGCTATGAATGGCGGGTATGCACGACGATAGGCTGGATGAACATGCTGGTGCCGCTGGCCAAGCCTCTCTTCCACTGGAACCATGACCGGGTCATGGCATGGGGAGGCACGGGGCTGGCGAGGCACCTGGGGGTCCGGCTCTGCAGCATGGAGTCCGGCACGGCTTAGAGTTTGAAGAGGCTGTCCTCCAGCCCTACATTCACCTCAAGGTCGTCCATCAGGACCTCTTCGACCGGCGCGCCGCTGCTGTCGTAGGCTGTAACCTTCAACGGCAGCAGCGTTACCCTGTCGAGCCAGAGCAGG
>DATBXI010000423.1:0-2090 GCA_036514355.1 Desulfuromonadaceae bacterium | reverse complement strand
AAGATCGGCATGGACAACGTGCTGATGCGGGAATTCGGCGTTTCCCGGGAGGAGATGGCCAAGAACCTCTCCTTCTACTACGGCAGCGAGTTCGTGGGGTACGAGCCGTCCGCGCCCCCCCTGGACGACGATATCCTGCGCCGGGTCAAGCCGGAGCGACTGGTAAAGGAATGGTGGGTCCCTTACAAGATCGAGAACGGCATCCTGCACATCATCATGGACGACCCAACGGACCTGGCGCGCCACGACATGATCAAGTTCATCTACCCGGAATACAAGCGTATCAGCTGCATCGGCGCTTTCCGGGAGGATATCCAGAGCTACATCAACCTGTTCTACCGCCATAGCGCCGCAGTGGCCGTGGGGGGGAGCATCAACGACCTGATCAGCAAGCTGGATACCGACGACGAGCCGGAGATCGAGACCGAATCCCAGAGGGTCTCGGAGCAGGACAGCGTGATCGTCCAGCTGGTGAACAAGATCATCATGGATGCCGTGCAGAACAAGGTCTCGGACATCCACATCGAGCCGTTCTCCGGCAAGGAGGACGTGCGGGTGCGCATGCGGGTGGACGGCCGCTGCAAGGTCTACCAGATGATCCCCTACAAGTACAAGTACGCGATCCCGTCACGCATCAAGATCATGTGCGGCCTGGACATCTCGGAGCGCCGCAAGCCCCAGGACGGCAAGATCGACTTCAAGAAGTTCGGCCCCATCGATGTGGAGCTGCGCGTGGCCACCGTCCCCACGGCCGGCCAACTGGAGGACGTTGTCCTGCGCGTCCTGGCATCGGGCGAGCCGATCCCCTTCGACAAGCTCGGGCTGACCGAGCGCAACCGCCGGGAACTGGAGGCGTGCGTCAAACAGCCCTACGGCCTGGTGCTGGTGGTGGGCCCGACCGGCTCGGGCAAGACCACCACCCTCCATTCGGCCATCTCGGTCATCAACACCGTGGACACCAAGATATGGACCGCCGAGGACCCGGTGGAGATCACCCAGCGCGGCCTGCGCCAGGTGCAGGTGCATCCCAAGATCGGCTTCACCTTCGCCGCTGCCCTGCGCTCCTTCCTGCGCGCCGACCCGGACGTGATCATGGTTGGAGAGATGCGCGACCAGGAGACCGCCGAGATCGGCGTGGAGTCCTCCCTGACCGGCCACCTGGTCTTCTCCACCCTGCACACCAACTCGGCCCCGGAGACCATCACCCGCCTCCTGGACATGGAGCTGGACCCCTTCAACTTCTCCGACGCCATCCTCTGCATCCTGGCCCAACGGCTGGCGCGGCGCCTGTGCAGCGATTGCAAGCAGGAATACAAGCCGACCGACAAGGAGATCGAGGATATCATCCAGGAGTACGGAGCAGAGGACTTCCCGCGCACCGGCCTCACCCCGGCCGACATCAGGCTGTACAAGGCCGGCGGTTGCCCCAAGTGCGGCGACACGGGCTACAAAGGGCGTCTCGGCCTGCACGAGCTTCTGTTGGGCACGGATGCCATGAAGGTGCTGATCAAGCGCAAGTCGGAGATCGAGTTGATCCGCAGGCAGGCCATCGCCGACAGCATGACCACCCTCAAGCAGGACGGCATCCTCAAATGTTTCCAGGGGTTGACGGACCTGACGGAGGTCCGGAAGGTGTGCATCAAGTAGGCGGGTTACTTCTGGTCAGGTGTCTGGGAACTCTTATCCACGGGTTTGTACTGCATATAGAGCACAACCAGGAAAAAGGGGAACACCCCTGACAGGATGCCCCACAGCAGGGGGTTCTTGCCGCGCCGCCGCGCCAGCACGAAACCGCACGCGGCGGGCAGACCGAACAACAGCAGCAGGAAAATCAGTTCACTCATGGCGTGTCCTCGTCAGTCCGAGATTGTGATGCGCGGCACTGTAGCACACTCCGCCGGCTTTGCAAACCGCACGGAGAACATACATTCAACTTACAGAAGGGAGGTGGCACCATGGCAACCTGGAAATGCGCCTGCGGCTTCACCAAGGAAGGTCGCTGCAAGCCTCAGAAATGCGAGAAATGCGGCGAAAAGGGGAAATTCGTCAAGGCCGAGTAAGCCATTCTTTGCGCGCCAAAACACGCCGGG
>DATBXI010000422.1:0-5865 GCA_036514355.1 Desulfuromonadaceae bacterium | reverse complement strand
GGAGGAGCTTTTCCGTCCCCCCTGATAAGGGGGGATCGAGGGGGGTCACGTTTTGACAAGGAGATGAGGTAATGTCCGAACTACGCTGGGACCCGATAAAGCTGTACTGGGTGATCATTGCCACGGAACGGGGGCGCCGGCCGCGCGACTTCCAGGTGGAGGAAGATCGCAACGCCATGACCGCCTGCCCCTTCTGCTACGGAAACGAGGACAAGACCCCTCCGGAGATCTTCGCCATCCGCCCCAGCGGCATGCCCAACGCGGCCAACTGGCGGGTGCGGGTGATCCCCAACAAATACCCGGCCCTGCGGGTGGAGGGAGAGCTCAACAACCGCGGTTACGGCCTGTACGACGTGATGAACGGCATCGGCGCCCACGAGGTGATCATCGAGACCCCGGACCACGACCGCGCCATGGCCGACCTGACCCCCGGCGAGATCGCCGAGGTGCTCGTGGCCTACCGGGCCCGCTACCTGGACCTGCGCCGGGACTTCCGTTTCCGGTACATGGTGCTCTTCAAGAACCACGGCACCCGGGCCGGTGCGACCCTGCACCACTCCCACAGCCAGTTGATCGCGGTGCCGCTGTTGCCGCCGGTGGCCACCACCCAGCTCAGGGTGGCCCGCAACTACTTCAACGACAAGGAACGCTGCATCTTCTGCGACCTGATCGAGTCCGAGCTGCGGGAGGGCACACGGGTGGTGCGGGAGTTCTCCAATTACGTCATCCTGACCCCCTACGCCTCCAGCTCCCCGTTCGAGCTGCGCTTGTACCCCAAGCGCCACAGCCACGACTTCGCCCTGATGAACGACGCCCAACTGGCCGAACTGGCGGTGGCCATGAAGGACATGCTGCTTAGGGTGAAGCTGGTGCTGCGCGACGCCCCCTACAACTTCATCCTCCACACCGCCCCCCCCATGCACCGCCGTCCCGGCAAGCCGGGCCACTGGAGCTCGCTGGAATACGACTACCACTGGCATATCGAGCTGGTCCCGCGCCTGACCCAGGTGGCGGGCTTCGAATGGGGCACCGGTTTCTACATCAACCCCACTTCGCCCGAGGACGCGGCCCAGTTCCTGCGCGAGGCGGATGTGTAGCCGGATGAACGTCAAGACCATCCTCGACCGCCTCTACGCCGCACGCTCTCCCCTCCACCTGGCCAACGACCCGCTCTCCTTCTGCCACCGCTACGCAGACCCGGCTGACCGGGAGGTGGCGGCCGTCATCGCCTCAGCCTTTGCCTACGGCAACGTGGCCGTCATCCTGCGCACCCTGGAAGGGATCTTCGCCGCCCTCGGCCCCGCGCCGCGCCGCGCCGTGGAGCATTTTGACCCGAAAAAGGGGCTGCGCGGCTTCAGCGGCTTCAAGCACCGCTTCAACGACGGCCGCGACCTGTGCGCCCTCCTGTGGGCCCTCCGCTCGATGATCGAGCGGGCCGGCAGTATCGAGGCATTCTTCCTGGCCGGTCACGATCCCCTGTCTGAGGATGTGACCGAGGGGTTGAACCGCTTCCGCGACGCCGTGCTGGGGCTGGATTACCGGCCGGTATTCGGCGCGAGCGCCATTCCCGGCGATTCGTACTTCCCCTTCCTCTTCCCGGCCCCGGCCTCGGGCAGCGCCTGCAAGCGGCTCTGCATGTTCCTGCGCTGGGTGGTGCGCCCGGCGGACGGCATTGATCTGGGGCTGTGGCGCGGCATGAGCCCGAGCCAGTTGGTCATCCCCGTGGATACCCATATCCAGCGCATCTGCGGTTACCTGGGGTTCACCCGCCGCAGGAGCGCCGACTGGCGCATGGCCCGGGAGATCACCGCCGCCCTGCGGCAGCTCGATCCGCTCGATCCGGTGAAATACGACTTCAGCCTGGCCCACCTGGGAATATCCGAGGGGTGCGACGGTAGCGATCCCGGTGTCTGCCTTGCCTGCGCCATTGCCGGCATCTGCCCGCAAGGCAGCAGTGGTGCGGCCTACGGACAGCTAAAAAATTGACACCCATGGGCCTTTCTGATATAGATCACGGTGTTTCGGGCACTTACATGGCCGCAGGGGGCGGGGTGCCAACTTCTCGGGGGGTCGCAGATGATTATCCAGTGTGAACAGTGCAGCACGAAGTTCAGGCTCGATGATTCCAGGGTCACGGACAAAGGGGTCAAGGTCCGCTGCGCCAAGTGCCGGCATGTGTTTACCGTCACAAAGGAACCGGTGGAGACGGAAGCCCAGCCCGATCTGGACGCCATGTTCAGCCAGCAGCAGCCGGATTTCGGCGCCATGCTCGACCAGCACACGGCGTTGGGCTCCGAAGAGCCTGCTGCTCCACCAGAGGTGCCCGCAGCCGATGCCGGTTTTGATTATTCCGACTTTGTTTCCCACGACTTTGCGGAGCAGGGGGTGAGCCCAGAGGGTGGCGGATTCGAGCCCCCTGCGGAGGAAGCAGCGCCAGCCGCCTCTCCGGCCGATGCCTTCGACTTCTCCCTGGAGAGCGAGCAGGGGGGGGGCACGGAGCAACGCACGACCGAGGCAGTGGCCGGGGAGTTCGATTTCGGCGGTTTCGACTTTGGCGCCGGGACCGCGGAGCCCGAAAAGACGGCTGCAACGGAACCCGCAGGGTTCGACTTCGGCGACATCACCATGGATCAGCCGCCAGCCGCGGCGCCCGCCGGCGGTACGGCGGATGCCGGAGCGGTGGATTTCGGCCAGATCTCCACGGAAGTGCCCCCGGCCCCGGAGACGGCTGCATTTGATTTCGGCGACGACATCGGTTTCGGCGGCACTCCAAGCGCACCTTCCGCCGGTGAGGCGGCGGAGTTCGGCTTCGACAGTGCTGCGGCCGGCGCCGCAGTCGGGGAGACGCAGCCGTCGGTTGCTGAGCCTGCGGCCGAGGAGACCTTCAACCTGGGCGAGTTCGATTTCGGTGATGAACCCGCCGCTCAACCCGCTGCGCAGGAGGTTGCGCCGGCGCCCGCGCCGCCCGTGGAAATGCCCGGTGAGCAGCCGGGCCATCCCCAGGAGCCAGAAGGGGGTGAGGCCGGGGAGGAGTTGCCGCCGCTTTCCATCACGTCGCGGCGCAAGCAGAGCCCCCTGTTCGGCATACTCATCGCCGTGGTCACGGTGGTTGTGGTGGCGGTGCTCGGATTCTTCGGGTACACCACGTTTCTGGAGGACAAGAGCAAGGTCGTCACCGAGGCCGGCAGGATCACGGTGCGCGCCGTGAACGCTGCGTTTGTGAACAACCCGGCAATCGGGGACCTGCTGGTCATTACCGGCGAGGCGGTCAATAACTTCCCGAAACCCCGGGCCGCCATCCAGGTCAAGGGGATGGTCTACGGTGCAGGGGGCCAGGTCCTGGCCTCGAAGAACGCCTATTGCGGCAACCCGCTGACACCGGCGCAGCTGTCCACCCTGTCGCTGGACAAGATCGAGGCGGCCATGGCCAATCAGTTCGGCGATTCCCTGACCAACATGGAAGTGGCTCCGGGCCGGGCGATCCCCTTTGTGATCGTCATTCCCAAGCCGCCGGCAGAGGGCAAGGACTACGGCGTGGAGCCGGCCGGCTCCACGGTGGCCGCGGGGAAGCAACAGTAACGTAGTTGAGGGATAATTCAGGAATAGGAAAAGGCCGCCGACCTATGGTCAGCGGCCTTTCTTATTGAACTCTACGCGACCCTCAGCGGTGATCGCGTGTCGGTCCTACAGGATCTCCACCAGGCGGATGTCGAAGGTCAGGTCCAGTCCGGCCAGGGGGTGGTTGGCATCCAGCGTGACGCTGGTGTCGGTCACCTCGGTGATGACGACCGGCAGCGGGGTGCCGTCCTGGAGCACGACCTCCATCCGTTGTCCCGGCTCGGGGGTGATGTTGTCCGGGATCTCGCTGCGTTCGATCACGGCCACCATCTCCTCGGCGCGCTGACCGTAGGCGTCGTCGGCAGGGATCTTCACCTGCACGCTCTGCCCCGGCTCCAGGCCGATCACCGCCTCTTCAAACTTGGGAATAAGGCTCCCCTGGCCGATCACGAACTCCAGCGGGTCCGACGAATGGCTGACGCAGCCGCACCCCTCGTCCTCGCACTCATCGCCGCACTCCTCCACGAAACCTTCCGATGAATCGAATACGTTGCCGTCATCGAGGGTGCCGGTGTAGTGTACCCGTACCTTGTCGCCTTTTTTTGCCTGTGCCATGGGTATGTCCTCTCGTGGGTTGATTTCAGCCGTCAGACAGATGGATGGAGCGGCACGAACGAAATCCGTACGGGCCGCTATGGTCGGATGATTACGCGTGGTGCGCGATGCGATCGAACAGCTGCTTGAGGCGGCCCGGATCGCCGGTCACGCGTACCCGCTTGTGGCGCGCGGTTTCTCCGGAGATGATCTCCACCGCCGATGGGGGGACCGAAAACAGATCGGCCAGAAACTCGCGGCAAAGCTTGTTGGCGGCGCCATCCACCGGCGGCGAGGTAAGTCTGACCTTCAGGGCATTACCCTGCACGCCGCAGACTGCGTTTCGGGACGCCCGCGGCTGGATGTGAAGCGTGAGCACGATGCCGTCCTCCGCAACGGTGCAGAGGGGCGGCTCAGGCCGGCTCATCGCCGCAGATCTGGCGGCTGAAGCTCTCCAGCAGGGCCTTGAGGCTCGCCTCGAACTGGATCTTCTGGCGGCGCATCTCCTCGATGCGCACCTTGATCTCCACCAGGCGTTTTTCCGCGTCGGCCACGATCCGCTCTGCCTTCAGCTCGGCCTCGGACACGATCAGGCCCGCCTCCTTGTGGGCGTTGGTCTTCATGTCCTCGGTGATGCGCTGGGCCGCCAGCATGGTCTCGCGCAGGTCCTTCTCCTTCTCCGACATGTCGGCCATCTCGCGGCTGAGCCGCGCCTGGTGCTCCTTGAGGTCGTTGTTCTCGCGGATCAGCCCTTCCATCTCGGAGGCCACGGTCTGCAGAAAGGCGTCCACGTCGTTGGGATCGAGCCCCCCCATCATCTTTCCCTTGAACTGTTGCTGCTGGATATCGAGCGGCGAAATCTTCATACAGGGTCAACCTCTCAGTTTGAGTGCCATGCTGGCGGTGGTCAGGTACTGGTAGGCCGTGTTGAACAGCACGATCTGGACCACGTAGATGAGGGCAAAGGCCACCAGCGGCGACAGATCGAGCATGCCGGTATCGGGCATGTACCGCCTGATCCGGCGCAGGAGCGGGTCGGTGACGCGGTAGATAAAGTTGACGATGGGGTTGTAGGGGTCGGCGTTCACCCAAGAGATGATCACGCTGGCCAGCAGGATGTACTTGTAGATGGTCAACAGGCCGTCGGCCAGTTCCACGATCTTGGCCAGGGCCAGGAGTATGTTCGACATAAGGACCACGGCAGCGCTCCCCCTCGATGGGATATGGGATGGTTGAATATGCCCTAAAGCAGGTCTAATGTCAAAGCAGAATGACGGCCGTGCTTGCCTTCGCCGTGGCGGTCTGTTATAAGTGAACCACGGTAGAGGCGGCTGTGGGCCGCCTTCTTTTATTGGAGGAACGGATGCACGGATTGGCACAGTATCTGGAGGTGGCCGTCGAGGCGGCCCGCTGCGCGGGGGCGTACCAGCGCTACCGTTTCGCCTCGCCCCTTGCCGTGGACATGAAGGGGGACAAGAACCTGGTGACCGAGGTGGATCGGGAGTCGGAGCGGTTGATCGTGGAGCAGCTCCTGGAGCGCTTTCCCGGCCACAACATCGTTGCCGAGGAGGGTGAGTATCCCCAGGGGGATTCCCCCTTCCGCTGGATCATCGACCCCCTGGACGGCACCACCAACTATGCCCACGGTTTTCCCTGGTTTTGTGTTTCCATAGCTCTGGAGTCGGCGGGCGACGTGCTGGCGGGGGTGATCTA
>DATBXI010000421.1:0-3665 GCA_036514355.1 Desulfuromonadaceae bacterium | reverse complement strand
GTCATCAACGCCTCCGAGGCCATCGGCGACAAGAGCGGCGTGATAGCCATCACCACCGGCGCCATGCGCTGCGGGCACGACTACCTGTCCGACATCCGCTTCGACGAGCAGCTGGCCGAAGGGCTCTATGTGTTCGTGGAGGTGGCCGATACCGGCTGCGGCATGGACCGGGACACCCTGGCCAGGCTATTCGACCCGTTCTTCACCACCAAGTTCACCGGCCGCGGCCTGGGGATGGCCGCTGTGCTGGGCATCGTCCGGGGGCACCGGGGCGCCATCAAGGTGTACAGCGAACCGGGCAAGGGAACGACCTTCAAGGTGCTCCTGCCCGCCGCATCCGGCCACGCCGAGAGAGTCCTGCAGGCGGCCGCCCCGGAATCAAGCTGGCGCGGCAGCGGCACGGTCCTCCTGGTGGATGACGAGGAAACCATCCGTGCGCTGGGGGGTGAAATGCTGCAGATGCTGGGGTTCGGCGTACTGACCGCCGATAACGGGCGTGAGGCGCTGAATGTGTACCAGACGCACGGCGGGGAGATCGCAGCGGTGATCCTCGACCTGACCATGCCCCGCATGGACGGCGAAGAGACGTTCCGCGAGCTGCGCCGGATCCAGCCGGATGTGCGCGTAATCATGTCCAGCGGCTACAACGAGCAGGAGGTCAGTCAGCGGTTCATCGGCAAGGGGCTGGCCGGCTTTGTCCAGAAGCCCTACAACCTGGCCACCCTGGGAGCCGTCCTGCGGCAGGCCCTGCAAACTTAAGGTTTGAACCCGGCTGGCCAATGATGCTAGTATTAAGCAATTTATTAGCATAGGAGATGCGCATGGCGCTGCATGATAACCTGAAATCCCTCGGCTCGGGTGCAACCGCCTACCGATACGACCACCCGGATGCCGGATTGCTGGAAGCGTTTCCCAGCCCGTTCGCCCGGCCGGAACAGAACCCCGCAGCAGTGGTGGGGACGCTGCACATCGAATGCCCCGAGTTCACCTGCCTCTGCCCCATGACCGGACAGCCCGATTTCGCCAAGATCGTGATCGACTACCAGCCGGACCAACGATGCGTGGAGAGCAAGAGTCTCAAGCTCTACCTGGGCTCGTTCCGCATGTTCGGCGAATTCCACGAGGCCGGCGTCAACCGTATCTGCAACGACCTGGTCAAACTGCTCGACCCGGTCTGGCTGACGGTGCGGGGCGAGTTCACCCCCCGCGGCGGCATCCCCTTCTGGCCCACCGCCGAGTACCGGAAAAAATAACATTATACATCTGCCACAGAGACACGGAGACTCAGAGAAAAACTGGAACAAGTTTTTCTGGTTTACCCAGGAATGTTCTTGTTTGGCTTTTCTCTCTGTGAACCTCCGTGCCTCTGTGTCTCTGTGGCAAAAATCTAACTATTTTTCATCGTCAAAGGAGTTTCAATGTTCACCACATCTGATTTCAAAAAGGGGCTCGTCATCCAACTGGACGGAGCGCCCTGCGTGATTGTCGATGTCACCGTCAACTCCCCCACTGCGCGGGGGGCCAACACCATGGTCAAGACCAAGTACCGCAACCTGATCACCGGGCAGGTACTGGAACGGACATTCCGTTCCGGCGACAAGGTGGACGAGGCGGATTACGGCCGCAACAAGGGACAGTTCCTGTATGCCGAGGCCGGCAAGGGAGTATTCATGGACCTGGAAACCTATGAGCAGTTCGAGATGCCCGAGGACGACTTTGCGGCCCTGGCCCCCTATCTGCTGGAAGGTGCCGAGGTGGTGCTGGGACTGTTCGAGGGGCGCATGGTCAACGTGGAGTTGCCCATGACCGTGGAGTTGACCGTGAGCGAAACCGCTCCTGCCCTGAAGCACGCCACCGCCACGGCCCAGACCAAGGAGGCGGTTCTGGAAACCGGCCTCAGGCTTCAGGTCCCCCCCTATCTGGAGTCAGGTGAACGGATCAAGGTCGATACCCGCGACGGAAGGTTCATCTCCCGCGCCTGATCCCGCGCGACTTCCCCGTTGCTCCCTGCGAGCGGGTCCGGCCATCGGCAGGACCCGCTTTTTGTCCCACCGGAACTACCCTGTAAGTGCGCTCCCCACAACCATCGACACGAGCCCGCGCCATCAGCCCCCCATGTGCGGCGTCCGGACGTAAAGTTTCTTTACGTTGTGCGCAAAGCCTTATAAATGGCGGGGTTGCGGATGCTTCGCCCGTCAACGTAAAGTTTCTTTACGTTACAACAAACCATCACAATAACAACATGTTACATCGCATTTTCCTGCCGACGTAAAGAACCTTTACGTTGTCTCCCCTTGTATCAGCGCCCTTTTCCCCGTATTGCATGCCACCTGCAGTACCGTACAGCTTGCGAACGTCCATTACATGGGCATTCACAACATATGGCACGGATATTGGTATATGTGCGGGCATCAGACCACGCAGACCAGGATCAGTGGTCAGAGATCAGGGGAGGATCGGCCATGAGCACACAGATGACAACCGATACGGAGCACGAAAAGACCTACCTGCGGGACAGGGCAACCAGGCAGGCCATCTTTGAGCTGCTGCAGGCGCGCGACATGCGGCCCGGAGACAGCATCAACATCATCCTTGCCCAGTTCGAGATCGAGCGCAAAGGCATCGACAACACCGAATTCAGCACCGGCGTCGTGCAACTGCTGGATAAGGGGCTGCTCAACATGCAGGGAAACGCCTTCTACCTCACCGCTGCCGGGTTCGAGGCATTGCGGCGGCCCCATGCCTGACATGCAGCAGTGGACGACACGGACGGCATGTTTGCCAGGCGCGATGAGTGAGGTTACCGGACTCGGCGTGGAGAATGGAACGCTTCGAAGAGATTTTGACTTTGTTCTCGGGCTCAATGGCTCCTTCTTTGCCCAAAGAGCGATTCAGCTGTTGCTCGCCCGGATAGAACGGAACGGCATTCTGGAGTGGGAATCCTGGTGGCAGGTGGAATTCGCCCGCTACCTTCTGCGGCATCGGCACAGGCACGAGTGGGCACGCACGCATCACCCGGAACGTGACTCCGCACGGGGCAACAAAAAAGAAAAGCCCATGGCGGATTTCATACTCAAACCCCATAACCGAACCAATGCCCCCTCGATCCTGCTCGAACTCAAGCAGAGCGACTCGGTTGAGGGATGTATCACAAACATGGTCAAAGACATCCACACGATGGCGCAATCACATTCCGCTTCGGCCTCCTTGAATCACAAACATCTCTGGATCGTTGGCGCGCACCCGCGCGAGTGCAAGAATACCGTCCGGAAAACCGTCGAGTCCGTGGCGTCGGACTACGGCATACGACTCTTCGACGTCCAGACGCGGTACATCCTGAATACGGGGTACGCCTTCACGATCTTTTAAGGCGACCGGTGCTCCATGGGTGCAGAGGACCGGATTCCCGGCCCTACCGATGTTCATGACGTTCCCCGTGCTCCCCATGATTCTCATGTTCCCCATGTTCCCCATGTCCCTTGTGTTCCTTGTGCTCTCTGTGCTCTGCCTCTCTGTGCGCCGGTTCGTACCATCGCCCGCGATAGTGATCCCGATCCTTTTCATAGCGGCGGAATTCCACGTCGCGCTGGTGGCGGATCTGCTCGTAGCGGTACTTGTGCAGCAGAGGCGGTAGCCGGCGGGATTCGACCCGGACCCATGGCCCG
>DATBXI010000420.1:0-4198 GCA_036514355.1 Desulfuromonadaceae bacterium | reverse complement strand
CCTCAAGCAGTACGGCTTCACCGATGACTTTGTGGGACAGTTGCGCGAATCCTTCGAACGGCACAAGGTGTTTCCCGCCTTTCCGGAGCGGTACCGCATCGTCGAGGACTCGCCGGAGCTGGCGTCCCTCGGCATCACCTGGCTGGCCTGTCCCGGACACTCGCAGAGCGATCTGGTCTATCTGGTGGATGACTGCGCCGTGAGCGGCGACATCCTGCTCAGAAACATCTTCCAGGCCCCCCTGCTGGATATCGACCTGGAGACCTTCGAGGGACGCTTCCGCAATTACGACGCCTATTGCGCCTCGCTGTTGAAGCTGGCGGGCCTGCGGGGGAGGCGGATCATGGCCGGACATCGCCAGTACGTGGAAGGTGTGGACGGGGCGATCCGCTTCTACGTCACGACCCTGCTGGAGCGCGCCCAACTGCTGCGTCCCTGGCGCCATCTGCCGCTGTACGAGATCATCGAGCAGGTCTTTCAGGGGAGGCTGACCGATCCGTTCTTCATCTACCTCAAGGCGTCCGAAATCGTTTTCATGCAGGATTTCCTCGATGCCCCGCACCGTCTGCAACAATCCCTGGAACGGATCGGGCTCTATGATCGCGTGAGCGATCTGTTTGCCGCGACCGGTTAGCACTAAATATTCCGCAGAGAGTTCCCTCCTTTGAAAAAGCAGGGGAGGGGACGCGGGTAACCAAAGCACATCCATTTAATGACAACTTGCAGATGGCGATTGATGCATGGAGCGCAGCAATGAATAACCTGAAAATCAAAACACGGCTGATAATCGTGCTGGTATTCGTGTCCGTTATGATGGCGGCACTTCTGAGTCTCGCCTTGCGTGGCCTGTTCAATTCCGATGCCGGCCTGGCCACGTATCGGGCGCACATATCCGCGATCCGCCACCTGACGGCGATGCAGGCCGACATGAATGAATCCGCGCAAGAGATCAGGCGGGCCCTGGCGCCTGAAGCGGCAACCGGCGCGCCGCGTGATCTCCTCCTTTCCCCGATCATCCAGAAAATTGCCGACGCTTCAGCCGATGCTAAAAAACAGTGGGCGGCCTATGAAGTCTCCCGTCCGACCCCGGAGGAGAGAGGCGCCGGGGAACGGGCGGCTGCGGGCTGGGCGCGTTTTCAGGAGAGCGTCACCATGGTAGTCGACATGCTGCGGCACGGAAGATTCGGGGAGGCGGCGGCAAAGGCCGAGACCGATGTGGCAGCCTCCCTGGAACAGGCGCAGAAGGAGCTGGGTGCCTTGGCACGGATAAAGGGTGAGGCAGCCGCAAAGGAGTATGAGGCGGTTATTGCGAAAAACCGGAATACCCGGACTGTACTGATCACCATGTTCGCGATTTGCATGGTGCTGGCCACCTACCGGTGCATTGCGCTGATCCGGGAAATCGCCTACGCTACCGGGTCGCTGACCGGCGCTTCCCAGCGGATAGCCGCGGGGGACCTGAGCGCCAGGGCGGAGATAGAGACCCGGAACGAATTCGGGGATATCGGACGGTCGTTCAATCAAGTGAGTGAAGAGTTCCGCTCCTTTGCCGTGCATGTGCGGGAGAGCGCTCACCAACTGGCGTCGGCCGCGGCCGGGCTTCACGCCACAGCCGGCGAGATGTCGAGCGGAGCGGGGGAGGTGGCATCCGAGGTGGGTACGGTGGCTGTTGCCAGCGAGCAGATGGCGGCGACCTCAACGGACATCGCCGCCAAGTGCCTGATGGCGGCCGAAAGATCGAGAGATGCCGCCGCATCGGCAAACGAGGGGGCGGTGGTGGTGCAGGGGAGCCTGACGGTCATGAGCAGGATCGCCGAGCAGGTCATGGGAACGGCAAAGACCGTTGAAAAGCTCGGCGCGCATTCCGACCAGATCGGGGAAATCGTGGCGACCATACAGGATATTGCGGATCAGACCAACCTCCTTGCCCTGAATGCGGCAATAGAGGCGGCCCGGGCAGGCGAGCAGGGACGGGGATTCGCCGTTGTGGCCGATGAGGTGCGGGCCTTGGCAGAACGGACCACCCGCGCCACCAGGGAGATCGGCGGGATGATCAAGGCCATCCAGGCGGAAACGCGGGGAGCGGTTCTGTCCATGGAGGGGGGCGTCAAAGAGGTGGAGCTGGGGACCGGCGAGGCCGCACGGTCGGGGGCCGCCCTGCAGAACATCCTGAACCAGATCAACGAGGTTACCATGCAGATCAACCAGATTGCCACGGCAGCGGAAGAGCAGACCGCAACCACGGGCGAGATCAATGGCAACATTTATCACATTACCCAGGTAGTCAAACGAACGGCGGAAGGGGCCCATGAATCGGAGAGCGCCGCTTCCTCCCTGTCGTCGTTGTCGAGCGCCATGCTCAATCTGGTTGCCCGCTACAAGGTGGCATAAGTCCACAGGGGGCGGCAAAAGGAGAACAGTATGACAGATCCGTTGTTCCAGCCGATCACCATCAACGGCATGCAGGTCAAGAACCGCATCTTCATGCCGGCCATGCACATGAACATGGCAGGCAACTATGCGGTCACCGACCGGCTGGTGGAATTCTACGCAGAGCGGGCCCGCGGCGGAGCGGGGATGATCACCGTGGGGTACGCCACGGTGGACGAGCTCTCCGGAAATCCCGGCAACATCGGCGCCCACAAGGATGCCCATATCCCCGGCCTGGCGCGGCTGGCGGCCGCTATCCGCGAAAACGGCGCCCGTGCCTCTGTCCAGTTGAACCATGCCGGGCGTTACAACCACTCCATGCTGATGGGGGGCAAGCAGCCGGTGGCGCCTTCAGCCATCGCCTCCCGCCTGACCAGGGAGACCCCCCGCGAACTTGACGCCGCTGAAATCAGGGAGATCATCGACCGATTCGCCCAGGCGGGCCGGCGTGTCCGGGAGGCGGGATTCGATGCCGTGGAGATCCTCTCCGGCACCGGCTACCTGATCAGTGAATTCCTCTCGCCGCTCACCAACAAGCGGAGCGACGCGTATGGCGGCTCGTTCGAGAACCGGATGCGTTTCGGCCTGGAGGTGGTACGGGCGGTCCGGGAGGCAGTGGGCGGTGCGTTCCCCCTGCTGGTCAGGCTCAACGGCAACGAGTTCATGAAGGGGGGGACCACCCGCCAGGAACTCCAGGAGTACGCCGTCCGCCTGGCCGGAGAGGCGGTGGATGCCCTCTGCGTCAATGTGGGGTGGCACGAGGCCCAGGTGCCGCAGATCGTTGCGGAGGTGCCGCGCGGCGTATTCGCATATTTGGCGCGGGGCATCCGGGAATGTGTCGGTGTGCCGGTCATTGCCAGCCACAGGATCAACGATCCGGCCGTGGCCAGGGAGATGCTTGAGGACGGGCTGTGCGATATGGTGGCCGTGGGGCGGGCGCTGATCGCCGATCCCTTCTTTCCGGAGAAGGCCCGCGGCGGGCATGAGGCCGACATAGTCCACTGCGTGGCCTGCGGCCAGGGGTGTTTCGACAACCTGTTCAAGATGCGGCCGGTGGAGTGCCTGTGCAATCCACGAGCCGGCTACGAACGGGCGCGGGTGGTGGAGAGGGCGGACCGGCCGCTCAGGGTCATGGTCATCGGCGGCGGGGCGGCCGGGATGAGCGCCGCCACGGCCGTTGCTGAGCGGGGGCACCTGGTGACGCTCCACGAACGGAGTAACCGTCTGGGGGGGCAACTCCTTCTGGCCGGTGCGCCTCCGGGCAGGGAGGAATTCCGGGAGCTAGCCCATGATCTGCAGCGCCAGGTGGAGCGGTCCGGTGTCCAGGTCGTCCTCAACTCCCCGGTTGACGGGCAGTTGCTGGACGAGGCCGCCCCGGACACGGTCATCCTGGCCACCGGCGGTGCGCCCGTAACCCCTCCCATTCCAGGAGTGGAGCTGCCCCATGTGGTCCAGGCCTGGGACGTGCTGGCCGGCACCGTCCGCACGGGCAGGCGGGTGGCGATCATCGGCGGAGGCGCCGTCGGGATCGAGACCGCCCTGTTTCTGGCGGAAAAGGGGACGCTTTCCGGGGAGGCGCTCAAGTTCCTGCTGGTCCACGGCGCCGAATCCCCTGAAGCGCTGTACGGGCTGGCCACCCGCGGCAGCAAGGAGGTGACCGTCATCGAGATGCTCGATGAGCTGGGAACAAACTTCGGCAGGAGCACGCGCTGGGGGATGATGCTGGACGTGGGGTACTACGGGGTCGCCACCCGTACGGCGGCACGGG
>DATBXI010000419.1:0-13663 GCA_036514355.1 Desulfuromonadaceae bacterium | reverse complement strand
GGTCACCACGGCCATCGACGGCCTGCGTATCCTGCAGACCCTTGACCTGACCCGCACGCTCAAGAAGAACGATTACGAGGAGCAGTTGGAAAAGTGGCAGGGCAAGCTGAACCTGCTGTCCCGGCATCCCGACTTCAAGCGGTTCTCGGTGATAGCGCTGTTCGAGGGGAACGACGCCGCCGGCAAGGGGGGGAGCATCCGGCGTATCACCCAGGCCCTGGATGCCCGCCACTACCGGATCGTCCCCATTGCCGCCCCCACGGACGAGGAACGGGCCCAGCCCTACCTCTGGCGCTTCTGGCGCCACCTGCCCCGCAAGGGGAAGTTCGCCATCTTCGATCGCTCCTGGTACGGCCGCGTGCTGGTGGAGCGGGTGGAGGGATACTGCGCCCATGCCGACTGGATGCGGGCATACGGCGAGATCAACGATTTCGAGGAGCAGATGGTCCGGCACCGGACCGTGATAGTCAAGTTCTGGCTCTCCATCAGCCCGGACGAGCAGCTCCGGCGTTTCAAGGAACGGGAGAAGATCGGATTCAAGCGCTTCAAGATCACCGACGAGGACTGGCGCAACCGGGACAAGTGGGGGGAGTACGAACTGGCGGTGTGCGACATGATAGACCGCACCAGCACCGAGATCGTCCCCTGGACCCTGGTGGAGGCCAACGACAAGTACTACACCCGCATCAAGGTGCTGAAGACGCTCTGCGAACGGATCGAGGGCGCACTGGAGACCGTGGGGAAGGGCGTGAGCTGAACGGGACAGCGGATGCTGACGCGGGCGATACCGGGCATTCCGGCGTCGCCTCTTTCGAGGACGATGGGACCACGAGCCATGTTCACGAAGATCTCCTCGGTCTGCGGCACTGCGGCGGCGCTGCTGTTATGGACAACGGTGCTGCTCCTGCTCTGCGGCTGCCCGGACCAAACGCCGCCCGCCGTGACAGGCACCCTGACCGTGGGGATGGAGCTGTCCTATCCACCCTTCGAGATGACCGACGACAAAGGGGTGCCTGCAGGGGTCAGCGTGGACCTGGCCATGGCGCTGGGGAGGGCGCTGGGCAAGCGGGTCGTCATCCGGAACATGGCGTTCGATGGGCTTATCCCGGCCCTGAAGAGCGGCACCATCGACCTGATCATCTCGTCCATGACCATCACGCCGGAGCGGGCGCAGACCGTGGCGTTCTCCGATCCCTATCTCACCACCGGGCTCTGCCTGCTGGTGGGGATGCGCTCGCCGCTCACCTCCATCGCAGACCTGGACCGGCCCGGCATCACCGTTGCGGTCAAGAAGGGAACTACCGGTCATCTCTATGCCGCGGCGAGGATCAGGAACGCCCGGGTGCTGGTGGTGGACAGGGAGGCGGCCGCGGTCCTGGAGGTGGTGCAGGGCACGGCAGATGCCTTTATCTACGATCAGATGTCGGTCTACCGGAACTGGCGGCGGAACCCGGAAACGACCCGCGCCCTGCTGAAGCCCTTCCAGCAGGAGCAGTGGGGCATCGTCCTGCGCAGGGGGGACGAACGGCTCAAGGGGGAGATCAACCGGTTTCTCAGGGCCTTCCGCGGCCAGGGGGGATTCGACCGCCTGGGTGACCGCTACCTGGGGGACCAGAAGCAGGCCTTCAGGGAACTGGGTGTGCCCTTTTACTTTTGAGGAGCAGAGATGCGCCGCTACTTCTTCGCCATGCGGGAACCGGGTGGAGAGCGGGTGACGACGGCGGCCGCCGCTGCCAGCTGGCTGGTGGTGGGGCTCTGTCTGTCGCTGTTGTTCTGGTTTGCGTTCAGCCAGCCCCGCTTCACCTGGGGGTGGGAGGCGGTCTGGGGCTACCGCTGGATGTTCCTCACCGGGTGGCTGATGACGGTGGCCATCTCGGCCGCTGCCCTGTGCCTCAGCCTGGTGATCGGGGTGGCCACGGCCCTGGCCCGGCGGCTGCTGTTCCTGCCGCTGCGCTTCCTGGCGCGGCTCTACACGGAGATCATCAGGGGTACCCCCCTGCTGGTGCAGATCCTGATCTTCTTCTACGTGGTGGCCGGTGCCTTCGGGCTCGCCAACCGCTACCTGGCGGGGGTCATCATCCTGGCCATGTTCAGCGGGGCGTACATCGCGGAGATCATCCGCGCCGGCATCGAGAGCATTGCCGGGACGCAGCTGGAATCCGCCCGTGCCATCGGCTTCACGAGCCCGCAGATCTACCGGTACGTCATCTTTCCCCAAGTGACCCGCCAGGTGCTCCCCCCCTTGGCCGGCCAGTTCGCGTCGCTGATCAAGGATTCGTCGCTGCTTTCCGTCATCGCGGTCAGTGAGTTCACCCTCAACGCCCAGGAGGTGAACGCCTTCACCTTCGGCACCCTGGAGAGTTACCTGCCGCTGGCGGCGGGGTACCTGCTCCTGACCCTGCCCATCTCCCTCTGGAGCAAGCGGCTGGAGGAAAGGTTCCGGTATGAGGCTTGAGATCGACGGCCTCACCAAGGCCTACGGCAACCGGGTCGCCCTGGCGGGCGTCACCCTGTCCATCGCCGAGACGGGCGCCCTGGCGCTGGTGGGACCGTCCGGCAGCGGCAAATCCACCCTGCTGCGCATCCTGGCGGGCCTGGAGATCCCCGATGCCGGCGCGATCCGCCTGGACGGCGAATTGATCCGCCAGGACGCGGCATGGCTGCTGCGCCATCGCAGGAGCGTGGGGACCGTGTTCCAGTCGTTCAACCTCTTCCCCCACCTGACCGCCCTGCGCAACATCTCCCTGCCGCTGGAAAAGGTGCACGGCTACGCGCCCGGCGAGGCCGCCAGCCACGCCCTGCAACTCCTCGACCGTTTCCGGCTGGCCGATCATGCCCACCAGACGCCGGGAGAGCTCTCCGGCGGCCAGAAGCAGCGGGTGGCCATCGCAAGGGCCGTGGCCATCAAGCCGCGTCTGCTGCTGTTCGACGAGCCCACCTCGGCCCTCGATCCGGAGATGACCGTCGAGGTGCTCGACCTGATCGCCGAACTGCGCCGGGAGGGGAGGCCGCTTGTCCTGGTCACCCACGAGATCGGCTTTGCCCGCCGGGTAGCCGACCAGGTGGTATTCCTTGATAGGGGGAGGGCGCTGGAGTACGGGGAGGCGCGCCGGCTCTTCGAACATCCCTCCACGCCGGAGATGCGGGGATTCCTGGACAAGGTGCTGCGGTATTAGGGGGATGCGGCAAGCGTAGTGACTCTGCCGGAAGACGTGTGACACTCGCTGAAAGACACAACCACCCCCGTCATGGGGCGGGGGCATATCCATCGGAATAGGGAGGAAATAAACATGGCAAACGGACCGAAATCGGAACAGAACCTCATGGACGCCTTTGCAGGCGAATCCCAGGCCAACAGAAAGTATCTCGCTTTTGCCAGACAGGCGGACAAGGAGGGGTTCACCCAGGTAGCCCGACTCTTCCGGGCAGCGGCCGAGGCGGAGACCGTGCATGCCCATAACCATCTGCGCACCCTGGGCGGCATCGGCGACACCCGCCAGAATCTGCTGGAGGCCATTGCCGGCGAAACCCACGAGTTCAAGAACATGTATCCGCAGATGATCGCCGATGCCGAGCTGGAAGGATCGGCCGAGGCGCGCCGTTCCTTCACCTTTGCCAATGCCGTGGAGAAGGTTCACGCCAACCTGTACCAGCATGCGCTCGATGCGTTGGGTGCTGCGGCCGAAGAGTTCGATTATTACATCTGCCCGGTCTGCGGACACACCGTGGAGCGCGGCGCGCCGGAGCGGTGCGAGGTCTGCGGTGCCCAGGGATCGGTATTTTATAAGGTTTCGTAAGGAGTGCGAGATAGGCAGGACAGGGACGGCGATCCAGTAGAGAAGGCGTGCCTATGAAAGCAGGCGGGGAGAGAGAAGCCTCACGAACACCCGCTCCCCGACCCTGAGCAGCATGAAGAACAGCTCGATAAGGGGGCGCTGGTCGAGTGAGACATAGGGGCGGCGGACGTAAGACGGCCGGGCGCCGGCGTTGAGGGCGGCCAGGCAGCCGGTTAGGAGCCGGTCGTCCACCATGAGGATCGCAGACAGGGGGACGTGAGCCAGTTCCCCTATCGTGGCGAGGCCATCGGGAAAGGGCTTCTTGGCTACGCCGGAGATGAAGCGGATTTCGGGAAAATGCCCGGCAAACCAGCGCCGGCGCTCGTCGGTGGGCTTGTTGGAGAGGATGAAGAGTTTGTCCGGCCCGAACACGGCCGCGCAGCGGCGAAGCCATTCTTCCGCCTCGGGGAGCGGTGCGGGAAAACCGTGGGGCGCCAGGACGCCGTCGAAATCCAGGGCCAGGGCGGCGATGCCCCCCTTTGCGAGCGCAGTCGGATCCAGCGACCGTATGGATGCCTCGGCAGGGGTTTCCCTCAGGATGCAGGCCAGTTCGCGCCGGAAGCGGAGGCCGAGGGAAAAACCGGCCCAGATATGTGCGCCGCTCATGACGCTTTGCCCCGTTTCCCGTTTCTCACCCAGTCACCCTTCCCCAATCCCCAGTTCCCAATCACGCCTTGGCCGGCTCTTTCTGGGACCGCGACACCAGGTAGTAGACGACCCCCAGGATCAGCAGGGTGCCGGCCAGAAATGCCTGGGTGGTCAGGTCGTCGTGGCGCAGGGTGGAGATGAGGATCTCGCGGATCATGGCCACGATGATCACGCCGATGAAGACCAGGATGTTGAACGTGCCCCCCTTCAGGTTCTTGATCTCGTTGTCCATCAACTCGATCATCATCCAGAGGATCAGAAGCTCTCCCAAGGCGCTGAGGATGCCTTTCTCCACGTTCCCATTGAAGATGTTGGCGATGTCCCAGATGAACAGGCAGACCACCGCGATGGAGACACCCGCCAAAGCCAGCACCAGCACCAAGTTGAGACCGTAGGTGAAGCGTTCGGTCAGCTTGATCAGGAGGGATTCCACCCTGCGGGAGACAAAGACCTTCTTCATCTCTTCCTCGCGATAGGAGGCGGTCATCACGTCCAGGTTCATGTCGAGCATCCGCTCGGTCGCCTCGCGCAGGATGCGGCGCTGCTCCCGGTCCGAGTAGTTGCTGTCGATCAGGTTGAGCAGGAAGTGGCGGATCTGGTTCATGGCGGCGTTGACGAAATGGGCGTTGAGCCCGATCTTGACGTGGGCGTAGCCGATGCGGTTCAGGTGATTGAGGTAATGATTGTCGTAGACGCCGTCGAAGAGCGACATGAACCAGCGGATGTGCATATCGCGCAGGCGCGTGCGGTTGCTGGTGTTCAGGATGGCGGCGGTTTCGGGCAGGCCGTACAGATAGTCGTAGAACTCCTGGACAAAACGGTCCTGGTGCTGGGCTGCCAGCGGCTGGAGCGTCCTGAGCAGCTCGGCGTCGTCGTCCGTGAAGCGGTAGTGGTCCTTCAGTTCCTGCATGGTGATCATGATGCCTCTCCCGAACATCGTAAAATCTGCCACAGAGCCACAGAGACACGGAGGAAAAACAGGAGCAACATTTACAGGGATGACCAGGATAAACGGGATAAGGGATCCACGATTTGCCCCTTCAATCCTGTTTATCCCTCTAAATAATGCCTTTGAATTTCTCCGTGTCTCTGTGTCTCTGTGGCAGGTGGTGGGCCGTTACCGCCCGTACTTGTACGCCGCGGCGCAGGTCCCTTCGCTGGAGACCATGCAGGCCCCCACCGGCGACTCCGGGGTGCAGGCCGTGGCAAACAGGGGGCAGGCAAAGGGAGCCAGCTTCCCCTTGAGCACTTCGCCGCATTGGCAGGCGGGGTTTTCCTTGCCCTCGGGTACCTGTATAGCCAGGGCCTTTTCCGCGTCAAAGGCGGCCAGTTCCGACCTGATGGCCAGTCCCGTCCCGGGCAGCACCCCCAGGCCGCGCCAGGCGGCGTCGCACGGCTCGAATACCTCTGCCATGACGGCCCTGGCCCGGGGGTTCCCCTCCCAGGTCACGGCCCGGCTGTACTGGATCTCCACCCGGCTTTCCCTTGCCAGTATCTGGGCCAACAGCATCTCGATCCCCTGCATGACATCGGCCGGCTCGAACCCGGTGACCACGCAGGGGATGTGGAATTGCTCCGCCAGGGGCTTGTAGGCGTTGCCGCCGATGACCGTGCTGACGTGGGCCGGACAGAGATAGCCGGAAAGGGCCAGCTCCGGGTCAGCGGTCAGGACCTCCATGGGGATCGGGATGGTCTTGTGAGAGGCCAGCACGCAGTAGTTTTCCAGGCCGCGCTGCGCCGCCTCCATGATGCTGGCGGCAATGGTGGGGGTGGTGGTCTCGAAGCCGACCCCGAGGAAGATCACCAGGCGCTGAGGGTTGGCCTGCGCCAGGGCAACCGCGTCGCGGGGAGAGTAGACGATGCGTACATCCGCGCCTTTGGCCCGTTCCTCCATGAGGGACGAACGGCTGCCCGGGACGCGCAGCATGTCCCCGAAGGTGGCCACGATGTTCGCGGGGTCTGCCGCACAGGCGATGGCCTTGTCCACATACTCCACCGGGGTCACGCAGACCGGGCATCCGGGACCGGAGATGAGGCGGACGTTCTCCGGCAGCAGCGAGCGGATGCCGTACTGGTAGATGGCCATGGTGTGGGTGCCGCACACCTCCATGAAGTTGACCGGCGCCGTCAGGCACGCCGCCATGGCATGAATGTTGTCGGCCATGTTCCGCACCAGGGAGCGATCGCGGAATTCATCCTGGAAGTTCATGACATGTCCTCGGGTGAGAATACTTCCTTCATCATCGCCAGGGTCTCTTGCGCGTACTCCGCGTCCAGCCTCGATATGGCGTAGCCGGCATGGACGATGACATAGTCGCCCACCGTGACCTCATCCGCCAGCAGCATGACGCTGGCCTCCTTCTGCACACCGTCCACCTCGGCCACGATGTCGTCGCCGTTCCTGCTCACGATCTTCATAGGTACGCCTAGGCACATATCAGTTTGCTCTCCTTCCCGCTATTGCCGCCTGACCCAGGGCGATGCCGCCGTCGTTGGGGGGTACCAGACGGTGGGTGAATACCTGCACCCCCCCCAAGGCCAGGCCAGTATATACCATTTCGCTCAAAAGGCGATTCTGAAAAACGCCGCCGGAAAGCACGACCCGGTGGAGACCGCTCGCCGCGCCGATGCGGACGCAGGCCTCGATGGTTGCCGCCGCAACGGTGCTGTGGAAGCGGCGGGCGATGACGGCTGCCGGGACATGGGCACTCAGGTCGTCCAGGAGTGCCACGATCATGGCGCTGAAATCGAGCTCAAACCCCACCCCCGCCCCATCCCTCCCCGTGAAGGGGGGGGCACTTTCTGTCCCCTCTCCCTCAGGGAGAGGGCTGGGGTGAGGGTAGGGGATTGTGCGTACCACAAACGGATATACCCCATCGTCTTCGGACGTCTCCGCCAGGGCCTCCAGCTCAATGGTCGCCTGGCCATCATATGACACAATGTGTCGTATATTCAAGAGAGCGGCCACGGCATCGAACAGGCGGCCGCAGCTGGAGGTGAGCGGCGAATTGATCCCCCTGTTCAGCATCGCGGCGAACAGCGCCTTGTCCGCTTCCGCCAGGCGGCGGACAACGGGGTGGTCGAGGGAAAACGCCTGCTCGCCCAGGGCTTGGTGGAGGTAGGCAAGTGCCATGCGCCACGGCTCGCGCACCGCGGCATCGCCGCCGGGAAGGGGCAGAGGCCGGAAGTGTCCCGCCCTGCGGTAGCCGTCGTACCCCCCTGCCAGAAATTCGCCCCCCCAGATGGTGCCGTCGTCGCCCAGGCCGGTGCCGTCGAAGATGACGCCGATCACCTCCCCGTCCAGGCTGTTCTCGGCCATGCAGGCGGCCTGGTGGGCATGGTGATGCTGCACGGTGACGGCCGGCAGTCCGGATTCGGCTGCGTGCAGCGAGGAGAGGTAGTCCGGGTGCAGGTCCCGGGCAACCGCCGTGGGCGTGATCTCCAGGATGGTGGCCAGGTGGTGGATGGTGTGACGGAATGAGTCGCATGTGGAGCTGTTTTGGAGGTCGCCGATGTGCTGGCTGAGGAAGGCCTGCTCTCCGGTGGCCAGGCAGACCGCCCCTTTCAGCTCGGCGCCCACGGCCAGGAGCGGTGGGACCGGGAACGGCAAACGAACGGCCCGGGGCGCATACCCCCTGGCCCTGCGGTAGAAGAGCGGCTTGCCCTGAAAGGCGCGCATGACCGAGTCGTCCTCGCGGATATGGATGGGACGGTTGTGGACCAGGAAGTAGTCGGCAATGCCGGCCAGGCGCTCCTGGACGTCCGTATCTGTGAAGCAGATCGGCTCATCGGAGATGTTGGCGCTGGTCATGACCAGGGCGGTGAAGTTTTCCCTGAGCAGCAGGTGGTGCAGGGGGGCGTAGGGGAGCATGAGCCCCAGCCAGCCGTTGTTGGGGGCCACCAGCGGCGATACCGGGCAGCCGGGCGCCTTGCGGACGATGACGATCGGACTTTCCGGTCCCGTCAGAAGCCGTTCCTCCAGGTCATCCAGCAGTACCAGTTCGCGGGCGGTGTCCAGGTCAGGGGCCATGACGGCAAAGGGTTTTTCATCCCGCTTCTTCCGCTCCCGCAGGCGTTTGACCGCTTCAGGGTTGCAGGCATCCACTGCCAGGTGGTAGCCGCCGATCCCCTTGACGGCCAGGATATTGCCCGCCTTGAGCAGATCGATGGCCCGGAGGATGGCGGCATCGCCTGCCTCCCCCTCCGCGTCTTCCTCCCTCCCAACCTCCCCCCGCTGGGGGGAGGGGTTCAACTCCCTCCCCCGGAGGGGGAGGGCTGGGGAGGGGGAGAGGGCCGCCGTTACAAGCCGTACCTGCGGGCCGCAGGCCGGACAGGCGACCGGCTGGGCATGGAAGCGGCGGTCATTGGGGTCGTGGTATTCCGCCAGGCACTCCGGGCAGAGGGGAAAACCGGCCATGGTGGTGTTGGGACGGTCGTAGGGGATGGCGGTGATGATGCTGTAGCGGGGACCGCAGTTGGTGCAGGTGATGAAGGGATACCGGTAGCGCCGGTCCCCGGGATCGAACAGTTCGTTCAGGCAGTCGGCGCAGAGGGCGGAATCGGGGGCGATCTGGACGGCCGCCGCGCCCGTTCCGCTGGAGAGGATGGAAAAGCCGCTCTCCTCGGTTACGGGGATTTCTTCGGTGGCGAGCGAGGTGATGATCGCCAGCGGCGGCGCCTGGGCGCTCAGAGCCCCTTTGAAGGCGGCCAGCGCCCGAGAAGAGCCCTGGATCTCGATCTCCACCCCGGCAGGGGTGTTGCGCACCCAGCCGGACAGGCCGTTGTCGCGGGCCAGACGAAAGACAAACGGGCGGAAGCCGACCCCCTGGACAATGCCGGAGACCAGCATCCGTAGTCTGGCTATGCCCTGCGCGTTCCGGCCGTCAACCATTGGTACCACTGATCCATTCCCTCTCCGGTGCGGGCGGACACCTCGATGATGGTGATGTCCGGGTTTACCCGTTGCGCGTACTGTTTGCATGCCTCCACGTCAAAGTTCAGGTGCGGCAGCAGGTCGGTCTTGTTGAGCAGCATGATTGTGGAGTTGTGGAACATGTGGGGGTATTTGAGCGGCTTGTCCTCCCCCTCGGTAACGGAGAGCACCACCACCTTGTGGTGTTCACCCAGGTCGAAGGCAGCGGGGCAGACCAGGTTGCCCACATTCTCGATCAGGATGATGTCCAGATGATCCAGGTCGAATTCCTCGGTGCCGTGCATGACCATGTGGGCATCCAGGTGGCAGCCGGCCCCGGTATTGATCTGTCTGACCGGTACGCCGGTGGCGGCGATACGGCGGGCGTCGTTGTCAGTCTGCTGGTCACCCTCGATCACCGCAAAACGGAACCGGCCGTTCAGGTCGCGCAGTGTCCTCTCCAGCAGGGTCGTCTTGCCGGAGCCCGGGGAGCTGACCAGGTTGAGCACGAAGATCTCCTTGTCCTTGAACAAGGCGCGGTTGAATGAGGCCAGCCGGTTGTTCTTGGCCAGGATGTCTTCCTCGATGGCAATGACGGTCCGCTTTCCCTCGCCATGGTGATGGTGGTTGTGACCGTCGCCCGGATGGTGATCGTGGTGGTGGCCGTCATGGTGGTGGTCATGGTCGTGATCGTGATCATGCCCGTGGGCATCGCCGGGACCGCAGCCGCAGGTGGTGCACATGGTTTCCTCCCGTCAAGGTTTCGTATTTCCCGCAACGTAGCAGGTTCAGGGCGCTTATGCAACAGCTGCCGGGCCGGCCTGCTCATGCCCGTTCGAACTGGAGCTGGTGCAGCCGGAAGTAGAGCCCCTGCGACCGCATCAGTTCCCGGTGTGTCCCCTCCTCCATCTTGCGGCCGCGGTGGATGACCACGATCCGGTCCGCGTCCTGGATGGTGGAGAGCCGATGGGCGATCACCAAGGAGGTGCGTCCCTGCATCAGCCCCTTCAATCCCTCCTGGACCATCTGTTCCGATGCGCTGTCCACGCTGGCCGTGGCCTCGTCCAGCACGAGGATCTCCGGGTCAAAGGCCACGGCCCGGGCAAAGGAGATGAGCTGTTTTTCCCCCACGGAAAAGTTGGCGCCCCGTTCGCGGACCTCTTCGTCGTAGCCGGCCGGAAGTCGTTCGATGAACCGGTCGGCTCCCACCGTGGCTGCCGCCTGGCGGACACGTTTGCGGGCCTCCGGGTCGCCCAGGGAGATGTTGAACTCGATGCTGCCCGCAAAGAGGCAGGGGTCTTGCAGCACAACGCCGATGCGCCGGCGCAGCGCCGTGGTGGACATGCCGCGCGTATCCCTGCTGTCGATCAGGATGGTGCCGCTGTCGATCTCGTAGAGGCGGGTCAGAAGCCTCGTTAGGGTGGTCTTGCCGCCGCCGCTCTCGCCCACCAGCGCCACCCGCTCGCCCCGCAGGACCGAGAGGCTGAAGTCCGCCAGGGCATTTTCGCCGTCGCGATAGGCGAAGGAGATGTTACGGAATTCGATCAGGGGCGGTGAACTGGGGACTGGGGACTGGGGATGGGGGATGGGGGATGTTTCGGTCGCAGTTTCCCGCGTCCCGTCCCCGGTTCCGCGGTCCCCGCTTTCCGGCGTGTCCAGCAGCGCGAACATCCGTTCCAGGGCCGCCATGGCCCCCTGCATGACCGAGTATTTGGCCGACAGGTCCCGGATGGGGGTGAAAAACTTCTCGATGTACTGGATAAAGGCCACCAGCACGCCGAAGGTGAGCGCCCCACGGATGATCTCGTTGCCGCCATACCAGATCAGCAGAGCGATTGCCACCGAAGAAAGTGCCTCGACGATGGCGTACAGCGCCGCATCCCAGAAGATGACCGGCATGTTGGCGTCCCGGTAGGAGGCGTTCAGTTCCCGGAACCGCCGCTCTTCGTCCCGTTGCCGATTGAACGCCTGGATGATGCCCATGCCGCCGATGCTCTCGGCAAGGAAGGCGTTGAGCCGGCCCAGGCGCGAGCGCACCTCGCGGAACGACTGGCGCATCCGGCGGCGGAATGCCCATGCGACGTAGAACAGGAGGGGGAGGATGGAAAAGGTTACCAGCGACAGCTTCGGGTCCATCCAGAGCATGACCGCGACGATGCCCACCAGGAGCAGAATGTCGCCTACGATGGTGATAATGCCGGCGGCAAACATCTCGCCCAGCACCTCCACATCGCTGGTCAGGCGCGTGACCACGCCGCCGACCGGGGTGTGGTCGAACCACGTGACCGGCAGGCGCATAACATGACGGTAGAGTTGGCCGCGCATGTCGGCCATGACCCGCTGCCCTACGGACTGGAGCAGGTATACCTGGAGGAAGGTGAACAGCGATTCGCACAACAGCACCGCCAGGAACAGCAGCGCCATGCGCTCCAGCCCCGCCAGCCTGCCGGTGGTGATGTGGCCGTCGATGGCCAGCTTGATGATCCAGGGTTGGGCCAGCCGGCAGGCGGCGATCAGCGGCAATGTGGCCAGCACGGCGATGATGGCCCTGCGGTATGGGACCACATGGCGTGCGAAGCGCGCCAGGATGCGCGTGTCGTAGGCCTTGCCCCGTATCTCTTCTTCATAGATGCCGTTGTGACGCATCCCGATTCCCCGGTGTGAACATGATCAACCCCGCCACGATACCAGATTCCGGCTGGGATTGGAAACGATGTCTGTGGCGGCCGTTTCACCCGCCTGAAAAATTGTTCTTGATTTTTTCAGTCGGGCTTAGTATGGTTACCTCAATATCATAGCTACGGCACATGTCATACTAGATAGACGATAATACTAAACCATCCGCGAGGGTGGGACGGAAAGCCTACAGGGTCTCCCAGAGACAGCCGGGTCGCCGAAATATCGATTGGACGATATAAGGCCCCCGGCTTTTTTGCGTTTGCGATCGGGAGGAATACAACAGACAAGGAGGGCGCATGAGATCATTGTGACCTGGGTGTGCCAGAAGAAAGCGGTACCAATAGAGAGATAGACGATAATACTAAACCATCCGCGAGGGTGGGACGGAAAGCCTACAGGGTCTCATGGAGACAGCCGGGTCGCCGAAATATCGAAATCATCGATATCACGCCCCGGTTTTCTTTTGTCCGTTGCCGGGGCAGACAAACTCGGACAAAGGAGATCGTATGAGCTCACGTTTCAAATCACTCTTCCTTTCCCTATCGGTGCTCGCCCTTGCTCTGGCGGGCTGTAGCGGTGGCGGTGGCGGCCCCAGCTCCGGCGCGGGTGCTGCGCCGGCGGCGGCCAAGATGGTTACGGGGGTCGCCGCGACCGGCGCTCCGGTTGCCGGGACCGTTTATCTGCTGGATTCCTCTTCTCCTCCGGCCACCATGCATGTACTCACCGCCAGCGACGGTTCCTTTTCCTTCAACGCCACCGGCCTGACCGCACCCTTCCTCCTGAAGACCACCGCGGGCGGCCAGAATCTCTATTCGATCGCCACTGACTTCGGTATCACCAACGTCACCCCGCTCACCACCATGGCCGTTCAGCAGGCCGCCGGAGGGAGCAACCTCGACACGCTGTACGCCAATCGTGTTACGGCCGACATCACTGCCGCCGCGGCAAAGATGCCGAATGCTGTAGCAGCCATCCAGACAGCCCTGGCTCCGCTCATGAATCAGTACAGCGTCGGATCCATGAACTTTCTCAATGCACCCTTCTCGGCCAACCATACTGGCATTGACGCAATGCTCGACGGCATTTCCGTTGCCATTGCCAATGGCAACGTAAGCATCACGAGCAAGCAGACCAATTCGGTTATCTTCACCGCCGCATGCGGCAATATCGCCGGCGGGAGCTTCGTTACAACCCCGCCCCCATCCGGAAACGATCCCTCTACGCCGCCTCCGTCCGGAAGCAGCTCCACCCCGCCATCCGGAAGCAGCTCCACCCCGCCGTCCGGAAGCACACCCGCACCGTCCTCGGGTAACGCGCTCTATGCGGCGAAGTGCGCCGGCTGTCACGGCGACATCGCCAATTCGAACCTGAAGGGAACGACCGTCGCAGGCATCCAGTCGGCCATCTCCACGATCAGCATGATGAGCATGTTCTCGGGCATGACCGTTGCCGACATGCAGGCCATCAGCGACGCACTTGCGGGATCGTCCTCATCGTCCGGCAGCACGCCCACGCCTGCACCTCCGGTGCAATCACCGCCGACGACTGGCGGCACGCCCGACGGCGCGGCGCTCTATGCTGACAATTG
>DATBXI010000418.1:0-4745 GCA_036514355.1 Desulfuromonadaceae bacterium | reverse complement strand
GCAGAGGCCCAGCCCGCAGCTGCCGCGCCCGCAGCTACTCCCGCTGGAGAACAACAACAGGCTGCGCCGGCCCCTCCAGCACCATCGACCCCTGAACCGGCGCCGAAGCAGCCTGAAGCAAAGCAGCCTGAAAAACCCCTTGCAGCGGCACCTGCCGCGCTGCCGGTCGTGGAGCCGGCGCCGAAGCAGCCGGTCGAGAAAACGGAGAAGCCGGCTGTGCGCCCCATGGTGGCAATGATCGATTTCCAGGTGGTGGACGGCATCTCGCGGATTGCCGTCAAGGTTGAGGGGGACGTGGTTGTTGTCCCGCCCGTCAAGACCCCCGGCTTCGTGACCCTCACCGTCAGGCATGCGGGGCTGCCCAAACACCTGCAGCGCTCGCTGGAGACCGAGTCGTTCGCCGCCTCGCCCGTCATGCGCGTGACCCCTTTCCTGGTAAAGACCCGCACGGAAACCGACACCAGGATCAAGATCGCGCTCCGTGCTGATGCGGAGTACGATTTCAAGCAGCAGGGGGACATGCTGTTCATCGAGTTCAAAAACCCCGAAGGGATGGCCGCCGAACCCCTGGCCGCCGGCCTCAAGGAACCCGGCCCGCAGGGCGCCGTTTCCGGCAAGGCCGCGCCGGCAAAGGGGGCGGAACTGACCGCCGAGATCGCGCAACCGGTCGAGCCTACCGCCAAAAAGTACACGGGGCGCAAGGTGACCCTGGAGTTCGCCGACGCCGAGGTGCGCAAGATATTCCAGCTTCTCTCCGAGGTCAGCAACAAGAACTTCGTCCTGGGGGACGACGTCACCGGCACCATCAGCATCAAGCTGGTCAACGTGCCCTGGGACCAGGCTCTGGACATCATCCTGGACACCAAGGGACTGGATAAGCGCGAGGACGGGAACATCATCATCATCAAGGGGAAGGGGAAGTTCAAGTCCGACATCGAACTTGAGCAGGAGAGCAAGAAGGCCCTGACCCGCTCCATGGAGATGAAGACCGAGACGTTCAGCATCAACTACGCCAACATCGCGGACATCAGGACCCAATTCGAAAAACTGAAGCAGCATGAACGGGCATCCATCACCGACGACCCCAGGACCAACAAGGTCATTGTCCGCGATATCCCCCAGGCCATAGAGGACATGCGCAAGTTGCTCCAGCAACTGGACGTTCCGGAAAAGCAGGTGATGATCGAGGCGCGCATCGTCGAGGCGACCTCAACTTTCACCCGCAGTCTGGGGGTCAACTGGGGCGTGCATTACCGCGACGGCTCCGCCTCCTTCCTGGGGATCAACAGCCTGGACACCGGTTTCGGCGGCCTTACCTCCGCACCTCCCGTAACGGGCGTCGGCACCAGCCCCGGCGGTGCCATGGGGATCTCCTTCGGGACGCTGACCAGCAACATCCAGCTCGACATGCGCCTCAATGCCGCGGCCAGCGCCGGCCTGATCAAGATCGTCTCCACCCCCAAGGTGGCCACGATCAACAACAAGACCGCCAAGATCACTCAGGGGCAGCAGATCCCCTACCAGAACTCCTCCGCCAACACCGGCCCGGTCACCCAGTTCGTGGAGGCGGCCCTGGCCCTGGAGGTGACGCCGCATATCAACGCCAACGGCACCATCGGCATGAAGATCGACGCCAAGAACGATGCGCCCGGCACGAGCACCGGCACCGGCCCCCCGCCGATCAACAAGAAGCAGGCCACGACCGAGATGCTGCTCAAGGATGGGGAGACCACGGTCATCGGCGGCATCTACGTGGACAGCGATACCGAAGAGGATGACGGCGTGCCGTTCCTGATGGACATCCCGTTCCTCGGCAAACTGTTCAAATCGAATACCAAGACCAAGACCAAGACGGAGTTGCTGATCTTCATCACGCCGAGGATCATTGGCACGATTTGAAGCAACTCAAACACCGGAGGCTCAATGAAGGCTATGCTTGTAAAACCGATCGCAATGTGCGGGCTTGCAATTATGCTGTTGGGAATGACGGCATGCGGTAACAACGGCGGCTCAACGTCGTATTTCAAAACCGTGACCGTTGCACCGGTGGGGACGCTTCCGAATACAACCTCAACCGTCCTGGCGAGCAACAACACTTCGGATACCGCGGTAACGGTCACCCTGCAATCGACTGCCTATGCCGGCATCACCACCCCCTCGCCCGTTACCATCACAAGATCCACCATCCATTATGCCAAAGACGCCACATTCAGTCCCGGCACGGCTCCCGCAACGCTGCCCGACCAAGACGGGCCGCGCGGTCAAATCTTACCCGGAGGCACGCTTGCGCTTCCCTTTGATACCGCCGCCGGCATTTTCAAGGATAACCTCGTATCCTCCAGCGGGTTTGTGCCGGGAGGGCCGAAATGGCGGTACTTTGTTACCTACTCCTTCAGCGCCACCGAGGATTACACCAACACGAGTGCGAGCTTCACCGTGCCGGGCGGGGCAATTACGTTTCAGTAAGCCAATGGAATGAGAATACAGTGACGCAACAGGCTGCGATATCGTCCGCAACCAGTCAGCATCGGAGGTAGTATGCGATTCACAAGGATGTCCCAACTTTTCATACTGTTTTTATGCTCGCTCTATATCGCCGCCTGCTCGGGTTCCCCCGCAAACGGCGCCAAGGGGGCCGCTACAGGCAAGACAGTCGGCGCCAAGGTGCTGACGAACGACCTCCAGATCAATCCGACGGGGGACAATTACGACCAGGGACAGCCGGCAATCGCATACGACACGGCGAACCACAAGTATCTAACCGTATGGGCGGATTACCGGAACGGCAGTGCAAACGTCGACTTGTATGGCTCGCTTTGCTCCACGGTCCCTGATGGTTCGAATGTCAGCTGCGGTCCCGAGTTTGTTGTTGCCAACGCAACGGGCAACCAGATGGAACCGAAGGTGGCCTTTGATCCGGTGAACAAACGATACTTGGTAGTGTACTCCGACAACTCCAAAGGCCATAGTGAGATCACCGGACAATTCGTTACGGCTGCCGGTGCCCTTTCTGGCATTCCGTTTGCGGTCTCGACCTATGCCGCCGGCATCGACACCAACCAGACACAGCCGGATATCGTGTATAATCCGGTGCTCGCAAAATTTGTAGTCACCTGGCTCGATTCCAGTTCATTCGACACCCCCAACTATCCTGATGCCCCCACCCAGATCGTGATCAACCGCACTTGGCTGGCCGGCGACCAGGTAACCCTCACCAACACCAATACGATAAACTCGATCACGCTGAGCAACGGAGTCACCCCCGTGACCAATTATACGGTTACACCGGGCGCCAACAGAACCAACACCACCCAGACGATAACAATCAACGCCGGTTCCAATGCCATTGGTAGGACCGACAATCTTATCGTCAATTACAACCAAAGCCCCGGCACCCCTGGGTCATTCGCTTCCACATCGCTGACGACGCCTTCCGCAACGTTCCCGGCAGCGGGTAGTTCATTTATCCTTCCAAGTACCGCCTACGCTTATTTCTTCATAGATGCCGCCCAAACCATTCCGGCAACGGGCATTACCACCGGTAGGCTGGCCGATGCGCTCCAGGTGACGATACCGGCTACATCGAATGTCAATGGGTTGACCACAATCTATTACACAGCGTTCACATCTCCCGAATCGACAAAACAGGTCGTCGTACCCAACTGGACAGCAGGGAATGTATTCACTATCGGCGGGGTTTACAGCGTGACCGGCATCACGACCGGTGGCATTCCCGCTACGAACATTGCTCTGAGCGGTACAGGATTTCCCGAGTATTTTACCATCACCGCCGGTTCCAATGTCATCGGAACGACCAACCCGTTAACGATCGATTACAAACCGGTCAAAAACCAGATAGTCCTTACCGGCAGTACTTGCGTGAATTCTACCGGCCCCATCGGGTACGTCCCCCTGCCGGTAGTTGATAATAACTTGGTTCGGACCGTGGAGGTAGATCCGGCGACCGGGGCGCTCTCCAACCTGAAGCATTCATCCCAACTGGCGTTCCTGTCCCAGACGGATTCGGGGAGCGCCATAAGCGTCTTGTGGAACGCCATGCTGAGTGAGACCAGTCCCAGGATCGGTCTGAATCCCCAGACCGGCGAATATTTCACCGCCTGGTCGGGAACCAGTTCGACGGTGACCCTGAGTGTTTCGTACTCTCTGGACTCAACAACGCATGTCTGCACCTATGGGTCGCCTACGTTTTCCGCTGTCGATAATGACGGCGGAAAGACAAAGATCAAAGTGCGCCGGGACAATCAGGGGCTCTTTACCGATTTCAGCTTCGGCACCAAAGCGGTGGCCCCCTCTCTTGCAGTCAATCAGAACGACAAGAAAATGCTGGTTGCGTGGGAAGAACAGGGCGGGGCGGACAAGGATATCAATGGTCAGTTGATAGACCTGTCGAACTTTACGTCCTATGGTTCATTGCTCACAATCTCGAATGCAGTTGGTGATCAGACCAACCCCGTGACGGCATTCGACAACGTCAATGAACGCTTTCTGGTGGTGTGGGAGGATGCCCGCAACCAGAGTGCCAATATTTCCAACATCGACATCTACTCGCAGTTTATTGACCCCCAGGGCAATCTCTCCGGCGGCAACTCCATTGTTACGGTGGCACCGGGCAACCAGTTGAATTCGGCGGTTGCGTTCGGGGATAATCTGTTCCGGGATTTCTTCATCCTGTGGAAGGACGGCAGGACACCGGGTAACGCCGATATCTTCGGCCAGCTGATGCA
>DATBXI010000417.1:0-3677 GCA_036514355.1 Desulfuromonadaceae bacterium | reverse complement strand
GAGAGCACGTGGGGCAGGCCGGCCGTACCGAACATCAGGGAGAAACAGAGAGCGAACCAGGCAAAGCCGAACTGGCGCTGCAGCTCGCTAATGGCCGCGCCGTAACCGAACTGGGGCAGGAGCCAGAAATAGCCCAGCTTGCGGGTGAGCAGCATCAGCGGCAGGACAAAGGTGATGATCAGCACGGAGTACTGGAGCTTCTGGTTGCGGGCCACCCCCATGGTGCCGGAGACGACCACGAAACCCACCACCAGGGAGGCGCCGATGATCAGGGCCGGCGTATAGGCGATGCCGAACAGCCAGGACACCATCAGGGCAATGCCGCGAAACTGCGCCACGCTGTAGATGACGGCGATGACGATGGCAATGACCGCCGCCACGGTGCGGGCCGCCTCCGATTCGTAGCGAAAGCCCACGAAGTCCGGTGCGGTATATTTGCCGAAACGCCTGATCTGGGTGGCCATCAGCACCAGCAGCAGCACGTAGCCGCCGGTCCACCCCACCACGTAGGCCATGGCGACGTACCCCTTGAGGTAGAACATCCCCGCCAGCCCCAGGAAGCTGGCCGCGCTCATCCAGTTGCTGGCAATGGCGGCCCCGATCCCCATCCGGCCCGTATAGCCGCCGGTAAAGCCGTAGTCGGATGTCTGGCGCGTTCTGGTGCGCACCCCCGCGAGGATGAACAGGGCGAACAGAGCGGCCACCATGGCAAGGGGGAGCAATTGTACCGTGGATGCGTCCATCTATTCCTCCCCGTTGGGACCGGTGCGGAGCCGGAAGCGCATGGTGCCGTCCAGGTCCCGTGAGGCGTGCCGGTCCATCCAGAGGTTGTAGAGCACGCACAGGATGATGAACCAGAGCGGCAGATACTGGCCGGTCAGCCAGTAGGAGATCGGCAGGTTGAAGAAGGTCCAGTGGGGCAGCCGTCCCCCCTGTTCCCAGCACACCAGCAGATAGACAACACCCTGGGAGCCGACGATGGCCAGAAGCCATCCCAGCAGCACCAGGACGATTGCCCGGGTCTCGCGGCGCATGGCCGTGCCGCGCGGACGGAAAAAATTGACATCCTTGAATCTGGGCTCCGTCATATGCTCGGTTCTCCCCGCGGTGCAGAGGCGAAACAGATGAAACCCCGCCCCTACGATGTTTTCCGGTACTGCACGAAATAGATTTGCTTCCCCTCGGCCATGAACTTGCGCATGTACTTGGACAGGGGATACCCCGGCACCTCGTGGCAAAAGAGATCGGGTGCCAGGCAATTTGCGAAACCGGCAATCGAGGGCATCATCCGGGCCACATCCTCGCCGTAGTCGTCAAAATCGGTGGCAAAGTGGAACTCCGCTCCCGGCCGCATAAAGCCGGCAGCAAAGGCCACAAACTCGGCATTCACCAGCCTGCGCTTCCGGTGGCGCGTTTTGGGCCAGGGGTCGGGACAGTTGACGATCACGCCCTGAAGCAACCCGGGCGGGATGCAGCGCACCATGAAGCCGCGCGCCTCGTCGCGCACCACCCGTACGTTGTCCAGTTCCAACGCGTCGATGCGTTTGCAGGTCTTCAGGCACCCCTTGTTGTAATAGTCCAGGGCGATGAAATTCCGTTCCGGGTGCAGTTGCGCCATCTCTGTCACGAAATCGCCGACGCCGCAGCCGATTTCGAACACCAGCGGGTTCGGGTTGCCAAAGAGCCGGCTCCAGTCGGGCATGACCGTCAGCAGGCCGGGTTCCAAAAAGCGGGGGGAAGTTATGGGGATCAGGTTCACGAAGTCCTCGGTCAATGTATCCAACCGGTGCAAAATAGCACACTTCATGGCGACAATCATCGATTTTCGCATCCGTACGCAAAAAACGCGGCGCCCACGAACCAAACAACGGCTGGCGGTGCGACAGGGAAAGTATACACAATTATTCCGGTTAACATTTTTTTACCGCTGTGGTATAGACGTCGGAATTGCACGGAGCAGGAGACCCTATGGAAATTTTCGGCGGTTTCATGGTGATGGTGAGCATACTCAGCTTTTTCATGGCCGTAGTATGGCTGGTCATGCCGTTTGTGGTGTTCGCCATCAAGGGGAAGCTGGACAGGACCCTGGATGTGCTGGCGGGAGTTGAACGGCGCTTGGCCGTCATCGAGGCGCAGGTGGGTGCCCTGCGGCAGGGGCAGGAGGCCCCGCCCCCTTCGGCCGAAGCTGCGCCCCCTGCCGCCGACCAGGAGTCTCCGGAGGACCCCTCATTACCCCTTGCCTGACAGGCATTTTCTGATTAGTATAGCAAATTGATTTTTCACTCGGACGGAGGTCGGTCGTAATGGTGTTGCAGGGCAAAAAAGCACTGATATTCGGTATTGCCAACGATAAAAGTATTGCGTGGGCCATTGCCAGGATGTTTCGCGAGCAGGGTGCGGAACTGGCCATAACCTATGCGGGAGAGGCGTTCGAGAAACGGGTCCGCCCCCTGGCGGAATCGCTGAACGCCCACGCGATCCTCCCCTGCAACGTGACTAGCGACGAGGAGATCAGGGGGGTGTTCAGCGAACTGGGCAAGACGTGGGACGGCATCGACATCATCGTTCACTCGGTGGCCTTCGCCAACAAGGATGAACTCAAGGGTACCATCCTCAACACCACCCGCGAGGGATTTGCCACGGCCATGGACATCAGCGTCTACTCCTTCCTGGGGATCATGAAGGAAGCCCGCGAGATGTTGCAGGGACGCAATGCATCGGCCCTGACCATGAGCTACTACGGCGCCGTCAAGGTGTTCCCCAGCTACAACGTCATGGGCGTGGCCAAGGCCGCCCTGGAGGCTTCGGTACGCTACCTGGCAGAGGCATACGGCCCGGAGGGCATTCGCGTCAACGGCATCTCGGCCGGCCCGATCCGCACCCTGGCCGCCGCAGGGGTGAACGGCTTCCACAACATCCTCAACCACGTGGAGGCCAAGGCCCCCCTGCGCCGCACCATCACCCAGGAGGACGTGGCCCGTTCGGCGGTCTACCTGTGCAGCGACCTGGCCAGCGGAGTCACCGGCGAGATACACTACGTGGACGGCGGCTACAACGTGATCGGCCTTTAGAAGCAGATAGAGACTGAGATAGAGGACAAAACCAGCGATATTTCCGCACCCCTGTCTTTTCTCTCTCTCTTCCTCTATCTGATGTTACCCTGGAGCACTTCCCATCAAAGAACCCTTCGGCCATCTTGCAGGTTTGAAATCAAGCCAGATCCAGGCCCTGGAGCGCCTCTACCGGCGGCGCGTCCCGCCGGCCGAATTCTGCACCCATGAACTGGCCACCCGCCTCGTTGAGATCTCCGCCGACATCCGCCGCCAGGTCGCCATCCTCGTCAACCGCAACGGCGTGGTGGAGTATGTCATTTGCGGTGACGAAAAGGGGCTGGTCATCCCCGAACTGCGCGACTATCCCCTGGGCAGGCGCTCCCTGCGCGGCCTGCGCCTGATCCACACCCACCTGCGCAACGAACAGATCAGCGAGGACGACATCACCGACCTGTCGCTGCTCAGACTCGACCTGCTGGCCGTCCTGCTGTTCACGCCGGGCAAACCGCAGATATCTGCCCAGGTGGCCCACCTCTCCCCGGCCCACGGCGGGCCGTCGGCCGTGGTCGGGGCTGTGGCCCCGCTGGAGCGGATCGACCTGGACGTTGCCCACTTCATCCCCGA
>DATBXI010000416.1:0-2249 GCA_036514355.1 Desulfuromonadaceae bacterium | reverse complement strand
GAGATGGGGCGTACCCGCAACAACGCCTTCTGCTGCGGTGCCGGCGGGGGGAGGATGTGGATGGAGGAGTTCACCGGTGAGCGGATCAACCTGAACAGGGTGAAGGAGGCTCTGGAGGAGAAGCCCGATACCATTTGTGTTTCCTGCCCCTACTGCCTGACCATGTTCGAGGACGGACTCAAGGACGTCAAAGCCGAAGGCGTGCGGGTGAGGGATGTGGCGGAGGTCATGGCGGAGGCGGTGCTGCGCTGAGTGCACCTGTGGTTGGGCACTAGCCGAGCCGGATCAGGGCTGCGCCCGCCAGAATGAGCAGGGCCGAGACAAAGCGGATCCGCCCGAAGGATTCGCGCAGGAACAAGATGCCGATCAGCACGCCGATGACGATGCTGACCTGCCGGACCGGCACGGCATAGCTCACCGGCGACATGTTGAGACCGTAGCGGAAGGTAAGGAACGAGGCCATGATCACCGGGCCGCTCCAGAGGATCAGGCGCCAGTTCTCGCGCAACTCCTCGGGGATCAGTGCCCGGTATTTGGGGCGAAGCATGTTGAAGGTCATGAGGAACAGCATGATCAGCACCAGGATATAGGTGAAGTGCAGCGGGGAATAGTGCCGGACGCCGGTCTTTTCGGCTATGGAGCCGATGGAGTAGATGAAGCCCGCCGCCAGGGCGTCCCGCACCGACGGGCTGCGCAGGTTGCGGAAGGGGCGCACCAGTTCGCCTGGTGAGAAGCGTTGCATCTGGATCGAAAAGGTGCCCAGGACCACCAGCAGGATGCCGCAGACCCCCAGGATCGACAGGCGTTCCCCCAAGAGGCACATTCCCCAGATGGGCACGTAGATCATGGAGGTCTGGCACAGGGGATAGACTACCGACAGGTCGCCGCCCCGGTAGGCACGGCCATTGAACAGGTGGTAGAGCACGTAGCAGACTCCGCCGATGGCGACCATGCACATGGTCTGCAGCGAGGGGGGATGAAACGGCTCGGGGATGAACGAGATCGTCAGGGTGAAGAGCCCGCTGGAGGCGACGAACATCCACCAGATGAAGACCGTCTTGTGACGGCTGCGCTTCACCAGCAGGTTCCACAGGGCGTGCATCAGGGCCGATATGACGATCAGGATGAAGGCGGGGGTGCTCATGGGGGCATTATAGCCGAGGTTTTGAAGGGGAGTGAAGAAAATCCTCCAACCGCCTGAGGAAAAGCGAGCATGGGTGTTTAGGCCGCTTCCGAAGAGGCAAAGGCGGCGTTTACCGAGATGGGCAAGAAGTAGGGAGGTTGAAAGGGAAGGGGACGGGCTGGTCTATGAGGACCAGTCCGTTTTTTTATCCCCTTTTCCCCGGCCGAGAGGGAGCGCAGGCGTAGGCGATGAAGCTGCCGAGGGCCAGGATGGGAATCCCGGTGAGGCGGATGACGCCGGCGCCCTGCTGCATCCACCACTCGATGATGGCACGGGCGCGCTCCATTGCCGTAAGCCCCATCACGGCCGTTGTCATGCCGGCTATCACGATGATGCAGCCCAGGACACGGAGAGTCGTGGGCGCGCGGGAAGCGGATGCCGCGGAGATAAGGACGAGACCGAAGGCGATCCGGCCGCCTGCGATGGCGTAGAATGCGCCGGAAGTGACGGAGTGCCCGGCGATCCAGCCGAGGCCGGAAGGCGCAATGATGCCTGCTGCGCCGACTGCGGCGATGAACAGGCCGATCATGAAGGCCAGAGTTTTCATGGTGTTCCCCCTTTCCTCCCGTCTTTCATAGGGACTGGGGTAGATCCGACCACAACTCGCTCAGGGTGTCGTACTCCTTCAGCCTGTCGACCACACAGCCCACCGGCGCGGCAAAAATCGCCTCGTAGATGAATTCGTCCGCCGCGGGGTCCATGGCAAAGGCGAACTGCTCCCGCTCGATGCTGAACTGGGCGTTGATCCCATTGGTGTTGCCCCGGCTGTCGACCCGGATCCACCGGCTGAGCGTGGCAAGGTAGATGGCGTTGAACCCGTGCAGGACCGGCTCATTGTCGGCGGGGGGATCCAGGCGCAGCACCTGGTAGCAGAAACCGGCCGGGATGTTGACCGCCCGCAGCAACGCGGCCAGGAGGTGGCTCTTGGCGAAACATATCCCGGTTCCGTGACGAAGCACCTCGCTTGCCGTGCAGGTCACGATGTCGAGGCCGGCATCATGGGTATGGGGAATGGCGTCCCGCACCCATTCGTACAGGCAGCGGGCCTTGGCGATGTCGTCCGGCA
>DATBXI010000415.1:0-3712 GCA_036514355.1 Desulfuromonadaceae bacterium | reverse complement strand
GATCGGCAGGAACAGCGACAGGCTGCGACGGTTCGTGGACAGGGGGGCCGAGGCGGCGGTGGGGAACGTGAAGGATACGGCGTTCCTTACCCGAGCGTTTGACGGTGCCGACGGGGTGTTCGCCATGATCCCGCCGGACCTCACGACCAGGGACTTACGGGACTACCAGGGTGAAATCGGGGCGAGCCTGGCCACGGCCATCCAAAAGGCCGGAGTCGGCCATGTGGTGAGCTTGAGCAGCCAGGGGGCCGACCTGCCGAGCGGGACCGGACCGATCATGGGGCTGCGCGACCAGGAAGAGCGGCTCAACCGGCTGAAAGGGACCCACATCGTCCACCTCCGTCCCACCTACTTCATGGAGAACCTGCTGATGCAGATCCCGCTCATCAACCGACTGGGTGTCGCTGCTTCGGCGATCCGGGGTGACGTGGCATTCGCCATGGTCGCAACCCGGGACATCGGCGCCTGCGTTGCGGAGCGGCTCGTCAAGCGGGACTTCACGGGCACCTCGACATGGGATCTGCTCGGCCAACGGGACATCTCCCTGGATGAGGCGTTCAGCATCGTCGGCAGCGCCATTGCCCGGCCCGGCCTGAAATACGTGCGGCTCAGCTATGACGAGGCAGCCACGGGGATGCGGGAGATGGGCGTGAGCACCGACGTGGCGCGGCTGTTCGTGGAGATGAGCAGGGCCCTGAACGAGGGGCGGTTCAGCGTGGGGCGGCCGCGGACGCCGAAAAACACGACACCCACCTCCATCGAGGAGTTCAGCACGACCTTTGCCGAGGCCTTCGCCGCCTCGACCCTGCGGGCGGCAGCCTGACGGAGCGTATCGGTGGTGCACATGGAAAAAGCCCGTTTTTGGCGGGCTTTTTTGCGTCATTTCTGAGCCGCGGCAGCTTTCGTACCAGGAGCAAACCGTTCCCTCTCCCCGAGGGAGAGGGCCAGGGTGAGGGGGAATGGGTTGACAACGTTGCTTTATTACCCCTCATCCGGCCTTTGGCCACCTTCTCCCACTGGGAGAAGGGTTAAAGCAGTAAAGCAGTGAAGCAGGGAATCAGTGTTGATCAGGCTTGTCGCTTCCTACTGCGCTGCTCCGCAGGTACGCCACCAGGGCCGCCATGTCCTGCGGCATGTCGGTGGTGAACTCCAGGTACTCCCCCGTGACGGGGTGGCGGAACCCCAGGGTGCGGGCATGGAGGGCCTGGCGGCCGAGCCTGTTGATCATTCCCCGCAACTGGGTGTCGGGCAGGTTGTTGGTACGGCCGCCGTCCGGGTAGAGCGGGTCGCCCAACAGCGGAAACCCGGACTCGGTCAGGTGCACCCGGATCTGGTGGGTGCGGCCGGTCTCCAGCCGCAGCTCCACCAGGCTGATCCTGCCGTAGCGCTCCTTTACCCGCCAGCGGGTCACGGCGTGCTTGCCGCTTCTGGCCTTGCCCGACAGCCGCAGGCGTTCCGTGGGGTGGCGGCCGATGATCCCCTCGATCTTGCCCGTATCCTCGGGCGGATTGCCGAATATCAGGGCCTGGTAGATGCGTTTTACGGAATGGACGTTGAACTGGGCCGAAAGGGCCTGGTGGGCGCGGTCGTTCTTGGCCGCCACCAGCACCCCCGAGGTCCCCTTGTCCAGGCGGTGGACGATGCCGGGGCGCAGCTCGCCGCCGATGCCGGACAGGTCGTCGCAATGGGCCAGGAGCGCATTCACCAGGGTGCCGCTGCTGGTGCCGGCGCCCGGGTGCACCACCATGCCGGCCGGTTTGTTGATCACGATCAGGTCGTGATCCTCGTAGAGCACCTCCAGGGCGATCGCCTCGGGCCGGGGCTCGGCGGGCACGGGTTCCGGGATAGCGACCTCGACCCGTTCCCCTCCTTTCAGCTTCAGGGATGCCTTGGCCGGCTGGCCGTCCACCAGCACGTTGTTGTTCTCGATCAGGCGCTGCACCGCGGCGCGGGTCTCGTTCGCCAGTTCGCGGGCAATGAAGAGGTCGAGCCGCATGGGCTCGCTGTCTGCGGGGTAGGTGATAATGGTGTGGGTCATGGGTGCGTTTTCCTGAGAGGCACAACAAAGGCGCACCCGGCGAGGGCGCGCCTTGAGGGCATTCACTGGTGCGTTGGGCTACCAGATGGTCGATTCGATCTTGCCGGCGCGCTTGATGAGCACGTCCACCACGGCGATGTCGAAGATGGCGCCGGGGTCGATCTCGGGCGCGACCCGGGAGAAAAAGTGCTGGCGCCCCTCTTCCAGCTCTTCCTGGAGCAGGTCGAAGATGTTGTCGTTCTTGATGCCGCTCTCCACCTTCTCCCGGTTGTAGATGGCCACGTCGGAGATGATGGCCCGCGCCAGCCGCTTGGCCTGTTCCGGATTGTCTATCATGGCCATGGTATCCCCCTGCCGTCGTTATTTGAGCCGCAAGGCAAAGTAGATGCTCGCATTGCCGCGCCGTGCCAGGATGGTGAGGCTGCCGCTGTCCATGGCCTGCTCGACGATGCGGCTGTAGTCGGCGGTGTTGGCGACCTTCCGCCGGTTGATGGAGACGATCACGTCGCCGTGCCGGATGCCCGCTTCCTCCGCGGCGCTGCCGCGGGCGACCTCCACGACCACCACCCCGCTGCCCCGCTCCAGGTCATCCACCACGAGCCCCAGCGGATCGGCCTCGCCCTGCTGCTGGCCCTTGTTGCTGCGCGGTTCGCGCTGTTGCTTGGGGGCGTTTTCCGCATTCGCGAGGGTCATGTTCAGGTCGAGCGTCTTGCCGTCGCGGACCACCGTGACCCGCACCGGCTTGCCGACGCCCGCTTCGGACACCAGGCGTTGCAGGTGGGCGGGGTCCTTGACCTCGCTGCCGTTGAAGCCGGTGATGACGTCCCCCTGGCGGATGCCGGCCTTGTCGGCCGGGCTCCCTTTCAGGACGTCATTGACCAGTGCGCCCTTGGCCTGGCGCAGGCCGAAGGACTTGGCCAGCTCTTCGGTGACCGGCTGGATCGTCACCCCCAGCCAGCCGCGGCTGACGTTGCCTTTCTGGATCAGTTGGGTGATGATCGGTTTGGCCATGTTGACCGGGATGGCAAAGCCGATCCCCTGTCCCGCGGCCACGATGGCGGTGTTGATGCCGATCACCTCGCCGTAGACGTTCAGGAGCGGTCCGCCCGAGTTGCCGGGGTTGATGGAGGCGTCGGTCTGGATGAAGTTCTCGTAGGTCTCGATCCCCATGTTGGAACGGCCGGTGGCGGAGACCACCCCCACGGTCATGGTGCGGTCCAGGCCGAATGGGTTGCCGATGGCGATGGCCCATTGCCCCACCTCAAGCTTGTCCGAGTCCCCCAGCACCGCGGTGGGGAGGTCGGCGGCGTGGATCTTGATCACGGCGATGTCGCTCTTCTGGTCGCGGCCCACCACCTTGGCGTCGTAGACCTTGTCGTTGGAGAGCTTGACCTGGATGGTCTCGGCGTCGCGCACCACGTGGTCGTTGGTGACGATGTAGCCGTCCTTGTTGAGGATGAAGCCGGAGCCCAGGCTGGTTTCCCGGCGGTACTGCGGGCGGCTCCTTTCCCCGAAGAAATCCTCGAAGAAGGGGGAGGATTCGAAGAAGGGGCGCACCAGTTTCTTCTTGCCGACCGTGGAGATGTTGACCACCGAGGGGGTGACCGCTTTCACCAGGTTGGTGAACGCCTGCTGGGTGGCCAGGATGTCCTTGGGGACCTCCTTGACCGGCGG
>DATBXI010000414.1:0-5242 GCA_036514355.1 Desulfuromonadaceae bacterium | reverse complement strand
GAGCCGATCGGCAGCGACACCGATTCCAGCGCATCCACCGTGGCGGAGACGTTCCCGGAATGGAGGTTCGAGCCGTCGCCGGTCCTCTTCAGGTACTGCAGGGTCTTGCTGTCGCCCAGGTTGAGCGGGAACTGGTACTGGACGTAGTCCTTGGGGGTTTCGAACCAGAAGGTCCTCCAGATCGGTTTGCCGGCGCCGTCGTAGCCTTCGATCAGTTTCTCCCCCTGATATTTGATCGTACCGTTGGCAGGGTCCTGGACGAAATGCCGGTAGAGGTAGTTGATCACGCGCAGCGGGGACTCATTGCCGTTTTTGTCCACGTTTTTGCCTTCGTAGAGCTGGGCCTCGATGAGGCTCAGCACCGGGATGTTGTTGTTGAGCGGATTTTTCAGCCCCTCGTCCAGTATCTCCAGCCTGAGCCATCCGCCGGTCAACAGGGTCCTGGACCCGTCGGCACGGGTGTAGCCGCCGGAGGCGGTGTACTTCATCATGTCGCCATGCTTGTAGATGACGTTCTTGTTGCTCTTGATCGCGAGCGGGGCCTGGGTGTCGCTGCCGCAGCCGGCCAGCAGCAGGGCCGCGGAAAACAGCGCTAAAGACAGGTGCCGCCATATGTGCCTCTTCACCATGTCACCTCCGGGCAAAGAATGCATCCGCATCGTCCTGTGGAACGAAACCCCGTTATTATCCAAAACACCTAGCCCCTTTTAGGGGCTTTCCTCAAGCCACCCGCTCTCCGATCCGCTTCATTTTTCCGTCCCCCCTGAGTTCCCCACGCCCCATCCCCCGCCCAGGGCGCGGTACAGTTCGACTATGGTCTGATAACCGCCGCTTCTGGTCTGGACGATTGAGAGTTCCGCGTTGAGCAGGTTGCGCTGCGCATCGAGCACGTCGATATAGCTGGTATAGCCGTTCAGGTAGCGCAGCCGGGCTATTCTGAGCGTATCCTGGAGCGCCGCGATTTGCCTGGTCTGAATAGCGACCTGTTCGGCGATCATGCGCTGGGCAACCAGGGCGTCATACACCTCTCTGAAGGCGGTCATCACAGTCTGCTCATACTGGAAACGCGCCTGCTGCTCACGCGCCTCAGTGGCTTCGACCTGACGCTGGGTTCTCCAGCCGGTGAACAACGGCGCCGTGGCCGACACCCCGGCGTTAATCAGGGTGGTCGGCCAGTTGAAGACCAGCTCACCACTCGATTCGCCCAGCATGGCGGTCAGCGATATCTGCGGATAATAACCGGCAATCGCCTGCCCGATCCTGGCATTGGCAGCTATCAGGGCCTGTTCGGCCTGAAGGATGTCGGGGCGCCGTTTCAGCAGCTCCGAGGGGAGCAGGGAGGGGAGCGTGGGCGCCGCCAGATCATCGAAGCCCTTGCCGCGCTTGATCCGGGCCGGGTTGTGTCCGATGAGGACGCTGATCAGGTGTTCCGTTTGCTGGATCTGCTGCTCCAACTGTGGAATCAGGGTCTGGGCCGAGGCCAACTCCACGGCGCTCTGGTAGACATCCAACTCTGAGGTAAGACCGCCCTTGAAGCGGATTTTCGCCAGCTTGTAGGCCTCTTCCCGTGAGATCAGGGTGCTCCTGGCAATGTCGAGCCGTTTGTCCAGATCCAGGAGTTGCAGGTAGGCTGTCGCCACCTGGCTGACCACGGAGAGCATCACCCCCCGTTTTGCCTCCTCCCGGGAGAGCAGGTCGGCCCGCGCCGCTTCCTCGGCCCGCCTGATCCGTCCCCACAGATCCAGTTCATAGGAGAGGTTCAGCGAAGCAAGATATTGGGTGGAATAGGGGTTGGGCGGATAGGGAGGGTTGCCCGACTGGGCGGCCTTTGATCGGCTGGCCGAGGCGCTGGCGTTCAACTGAGGATAATAATCGCTCTGAGCCACTCCCAGGAGCGCCCGAAACTCCTCGACAGCGGCCACCGCCACCTTCAAATCCCGATTTTCGTTCAGGGCGGCCAAAACCAGCCGGTTCAACTCGGGATCGCCGAATCCCTCCCACCAGCGTGGATCGATAAACGCCTTTGCCTCCTGTTCACTCAATTCCCAACTAGCCGGCACGTCCACCGCGGGCTTGGCATAGTTGGGCCCGACCGTACAGGCGGACATCAGAATGCAGAGGGAGAGCATGGCCAGGCAGGTGGCGAGACAACATCTTGCGTCAGTTCCCATGGCCGCCACCTCCCGTTCCGCCGGAACATCCCCCGTCCCTCACCTCTCCTGTTGTCGCCTTTTTCCCCTTAAATCGTTGCAGCAGGTCCGATTCGCCCAACGTCTGCACCAGGTAGTAGAAGAGCGGGACAAAGAAGATTGCCAGGAAGGTCGCCGCCAGCATGCCTCCCATGACGCCGGCGCCGATGGAATGTCGGCTGGCCGCCCCGGCCCCTCTGCTGGTCACCAGCGGGATGACGCCCAGGATGAAGGCCAGGGAGGTCATCAGGATCGGCCGGAACCTGAGCTTGGCCGACTCGATGGCGGCATCGCGACCGGAAAGCCCTTCATGCCGTTTCATCACCGCGAACTCCACGATCAGGATGGCGTTCTTGGCCGAGAGACCGACCAGGGTTACCAGGCCGATCTTGAAATAGATGTCGTTCTCCATCCCTGCCAGGTATACGGCGGTCAAGGCACCCAGCACGCCGAACGGCACAGCCAAGAGGACCGAGAGCGGCAGGGTCCAGCGTTCGTATTGGGCCGCCAGGATCAGGAAGACCATGATGATGCCGAGGATAAAGACAATGGCCGACTGGCCGCCGGTCTTCTTCTGCTGGTAGGCCTCACCGCTCCAGGAGAACGACATGTCCGGCGGAAGAACCTTACCGGCCACCTCTTCCATGGCGGCGATGGCCTGTCCCGAACTGAAACCGGGCTTGGCGGCGCCGGTAATGGAGGCCGAGGGGAATCCGTTGAATCTGCTGATCAATTCCGGCCCGCTTGTGTTGGAGGTCTTCAGCAGGGCGCTGAGCGGCACGGCTTTGCCGCTCTGGGAACGGACGAACAGCTTGCCGATGTCGTCCGGTCGTGCGCGATACTGGGGTTCCGCCTGGATCTGCACCTTGAATATCCGCCCGTACTTGTTGAAATCATTTACGTAATAGGTTCCGACCAGGCTTTGGACGGTTTCGAAGATGTCATTCAACGGCACCCCCATGACCTTGGCCCGCTCCCGGTCCACCTCCACGAACAGTTGGGGCACGTTGGCCTTGAAGGTCGTGGAGAGGCCTTGCAGCTCGGGACGTTTGGACGCCTCGCTCAGCAGTTGCATGACCGTGCCGGCCATCCTTTCCGCGTTTCCTTCCCCCTTGTTCTGCAGGTTGAACTCGAAGCCGCCCATGGTCCCTAGCCCCGGAATACTGGGGGGGTTAAAGGCGAATACCATGGCCTCCTTGATTTGCATGAACTGGCCGAGCAGCCCCATGATCACGCTGTTGGCCTGGAGTTCCCGCGCCTTGCGCTCCTTCCAGTCCTTGAACGTGATGAAGAAGGCGGCCGCATTGGTCTTGGTCCCGCCCCCCAGGAGATCGTAGCCGACGAACGAAACCACGTTGGTGACGGCCGGATGGGCCTTGACGATCTGCTCGATACGCTCGGAAACCGCGCTGGTCCGTCGAACGGTGGCGGAATCCGGCAGCATGGCCACTGCCATGACGTACCCCTGATCCTCGGCCGGGACAAAGCTCTCCGGAACCTTCATGAACAACTTCCAGGTCAGCCCCAAAAGCAGGGCAAATATGGTCAGAAAGACGGCACTGCGCCTGATGGTGAAGGCGGCCGCCGCTGCATAGCCGTGGGTCAGGTGCTCGAAGAGTCTGTTGAACCAGCGGAACAGGATGAACTTTCGGCCATGGGCCGGCTTGAGCAACAAGGCCGCCAGAACCGGGCTGAGGGTCAGGGCCGTAATGCCGGAAAACACCACCGAGATGGCGATGGTAATGGCGAACTGCTTGTAAAGTTGCCCCGGCATGCCGCCAATGAAGGCCACTGGCACGAACACGGCGCAGAGCACCAGCACAATGGCCACCACCGGGCCGGTTACCTCCTCCATAGCCTTGTACGTGGCCTGGCGGGGAGAGAGTCCCTCGCTCTCCATGATCCGCTCAACGTTCTCCACCACCACGATGGCGTCGTCCACCACGATGCCGATGGCCAGCACCATACCGAACAGGGTCAAGGTGTTGATCGAATACCCCAGGAGATACATGCCGGCAAAGGTGCCTATCAGGGAGACCGGTACGGCCAGGGTCGGAATCAGGGTGGCTCGCCAGCTCTGGAGGAAGACGAACACCACCAGGAAGACCAGGATGATCGCCTCCATCAGGGTATGGACCACCTCCTCGATGGAGACTTCCACGTAGGTGGTGGTGTCGTAGGGGATCGAGTAGGAGATGCCGGCTGGAAAGGATTTGGCCAGGGTCGCCATGGCGCCCTTGACCGCCTTGGCCAGGTCCAGGGCATTGGCCCCCGGTTGGAGGTTGACGGCAATCAGGGTGGTAGGCGAGCCGTTCAACCTTCCCTTGAATTCGTAGTCGGATGCTCCCAGCTCGACCCGGGCCACATCCCTGACCCGGATCAGGGAGCCGTCGCTGTTGGCCTTGATGATGATCCCTTCGAACTCGTGCGGCTCGGAGAGCCGGCCGCTGGTAGTAACCGGGATGGTCATCTCCTGGCGGCTTACGGTCGGCTCCTGGCCGATCCGGCCGGTGGCGTACATGGAGTTCTGTTCCTGCACGGCCCGGGCTATGTCACCGGTGGTGATCCCCAACTGGGCCATGCGGTCCGGCTTGATCCAGAGACGCATGGCATAATCGCGGGCACCCATGATCTGCGCCCCCCCCACGCCGGGCAGGCGCTTCAGCGTATCCATCACGTTGAGGGCCGCGTAATTGCTGATATAGACGTCATCGTAGCGGCCATCCGGCGATTGCATGGCAATGATCAGCAGGATGCTGCCGGACTTCTTGTCAACCGTAACCCCCATCCGGCGCACCTCCTGGGGGAGCATCGGCTCGGCCAGGGAGACGCGGTTCTTCACGTTGAGGGCCGCACGGTCCAGGTCGGTGCCGATCTCGAAGGTGGCCGTGATGGTGACCATGCCGCTGGATGAGCTGCTGGAGGACATGTAGAGCATGTTCTCCAGGCCGTTGATCTGCTGCTCTATGGGGGACGCCACGCTGCGGGCTATGACATCCGCGCTGGCCCCCGGATAACGTGCCGTGACCGTGACCGTCGGGGGGGTGATCTCG
>DATBXI010000413.1:0-2181 GCA_036514355.1 Desulfuromonadaceae bacterium | reverse complement strand
TTCGGCGTCCATTTCGTCAAGTACCTGCAGGACAATTACCGCTTCCCCGAAGAGGTGGAGCTGTACGACGGCGGCACTCTGGGAATCATGGTTACCCACTGGCTGGAGGAGGCCGACCGGGTCTACCTGGTGGATGTGATCGAGGCCAAGGGGGAGCCGGGTGAGATCTATCGCTACGAGAGGGATGACTTCATGCTGGGAAGGTTGCCGGTCAAACTGTCGCCCCACCAGATCGGCATCCAGGAGGTGCTGGCGCTTTCCGAGATTCGCGGGCGGTGTCCGGAGCAGGTTAGCCTGTTCGGTGTGATCCCCGCTTCCTACGATGCCGGCGTGGAACTGTCGCCGGTGCTCGCCGAAAAACTGCCGGGGCTGGCGGGGCTGCTGATGGAGGAGCTGCTGGCGGCGGGGCACGTGGTCACGCAACAGTGACGCAACGGCGAGGCCGCGGGGAATGGTCTTGACGTTGTGGTTCGTTTTAGATAAACTTTTGTTTATTGCTGCAAAACACGGGTCCGGATCCAAGGAGGTCGCGCATGAAACTCAATACCCTGTTCTGCCTGGTGCTGGTCGTTGTGGGCTTCGTCATCCCCGGCATCGCCTTCGGGGCGGGCATGGTGCCCCGCGCCGGCTTCGGCGAGATCATCATCAAGGTACTGAGCGCTTTCGCCCTGATCACCCTGGCGACCAATGCGGTCGCCATCCTGGCCTACAAAGAGCGGCGCTGACACTGCCCCTGTGCATTGCACTCCGCGCCGGGCGCGGCGGCCTCGTGGAGACCGTACCGCACCCGGCATTTTTTTCCCGCCACGTTCCCTACCCGCCAATACCACATCATTCGCAGTAAAGCCGGGCCGCCCGTTGCGCCTGCTCCATGCGCGTGGCCTGCAGCTCCGCCCGCTTGGCGCGGAACCGCTCCACAATGTCCGGATCCGCGGTTGAGGGATGGCCGCAGGTAAAGGGGGGCGCGGGATTGTACTCCAGCAGCAGTTGGATCATCTTGGCGGTCTCGGGGCCGAACAGCTCTGCGGCAATGGCCAGGGCAAGGTCGATGCCCGCGGTGATGCCGCCGCCGGTGATGCGGTTGCAGTCGATCACCACCCGGTCCGGCGAGGCGATTGCGCCGAACACCGGCAGGAGGTCCAGGGAAAGCCAGTGGGTCGTGGCCCGGTACCCCTTGAGCAGGCCTGCGGCACCCAGGAGCAGGGCTCCGGTGCAGACCGAGGTGATGTACCGCACGTGGTGGGCCTGGTAGCGCAGGAACTCCAGCAGCTCCCTATCCTCCATCAGGTCCCCCACGCCCGGCCCGCCGGGAACGAAGAGGATGTCGAACACCGGCGCCCCGGCGAGGGTGGTAGTGGGGAGGAATTGCAGCCCCCCCTTGGCCGTGACCGGCTCCATGGCCCGCCAGACGACCCGGCAATCGGCCCCGGGGAGTTGGGAAAAGACCTCGTACGGTCCGACGAAATCCAGCGGCGTCATGCCGGGAAAGATCAACATGCCGATGATCATATGAATATGTTCTCCTGTTTATCCCATCTCCGCTGCTTATGTTCCTCCCCCTTCAAGGGGGAGGTCAGGAGGGGGATGGGGTTGTGTTGGTGCCTGACGTTCCCCATCCCCACCCCAACCCTCCCCTTGAAGGGGAGGGAGATTTTTATTAGCGGAAGATCCGATTACCGCCGCGCGACCAGGGCAGCCCCGGCCGCCAGCAGGCAGACCCCCAGCAGCCGCAGCGGCGTGAACGGGACCTGGCGCAGCCCAAAAGCGCCGAACTGGTCCAGAAGCGCCGCCGTGGTCAGCTGGCCGGCGATAACCGCCGCCATGACCGCGGCAGTCCCCAGCCGGGGCACGACGATAATGGTCAGGGTGACGAAGAAGGCCCCCAGTAAGCCGCCGGTCAGCTCCCACCACGTGGCGCTCCCCACGGCGCGCAGATCCCCCTTGCCGGCAATCATTACCACCACCAGCATGGCCAGCGTGCCCACGGCAAACGAGATGAACGAGCTCTCGTAGGCCCCCACCCGCTGCGCCAGTCGGGCGTTGATGGAGGGCTGCACGGCAATGGCCATGCCGCCGCAGATCATCAGCAGAAAGAGCAAGAGCCTGCCCATGGTCATACCGGCGCTTCCGCCAAGCCGGCGGCCGCCTCATCGCCTATGCCGTCGAACTGCTCGTGGATGT
>DATBXI010000412.1:0-3108 GCA_036514355.1 Desulfuromonadaceae bacterium | reverse complement strand
GGAGCGGCTCTACGCCGATGTGGGCAGATTCGTCACCCGCCGCGACAACCTCACGTTGTCGCCCGAGTTGGAGCTGGCGTACAAGGAGAAGATCAGTGCGGTTCCCGCCGAGGTCGCCGGGACGAAAGTCAGGGAGGTGATCAGGATCGACGGGACCAAGCTCCTGCTGGAAGACGGGAGTTGGGTGCTGTTCCGCAAATCGGGCACCGAACCGGTGGTGCGGCTCTACGGCGAAGCGTCCAATGAAGCGCGCCTGGCCGAGGTGATGGCCGCCGGGCGACGCTTTATACTGGAATGACCAGATCGTTGACCTGGGGCAAACAATTCGTTCGTACGTAATGGTACGATGAATTCAAGCAGATGTACCGAATGTAGATGGCCAATACTGGAGGAATTACCATGTGGGATTATACGCCAACTGTTAAAGATCATTTTCTGAACCCCCGCAACGTGGGGGATATTCCCGATGCGGATGCTGTCGGCGAGGTGGGGAGCCTGGCCTGCGGCGACGCGCTCAAGCTGTACCTGAAACTGGACGAGAACAAGGACAAGATCGTTGACGCCAAGTTCCAGACCTTCGGCTGCGCCAGTGCCATTGCCTCGTCGTCGGCCCTGACCGAGATGGTCAAGGGCAAGACCCTGGACGAGGCCCTGGCCATTACCAATCAGGAGATAGCCGAGTTTCTCGGCGGTCTGCCCGAGGAAAAGATGCACTGCTCCGTGATGGGGCAGGAGGCGCTGGAGGCGGCCATCGCCAAGTACCGCGGCCACGAGGTGCCCACACACGGTCATGACCATGACCACGGACCGGCCTATCCCGATCAGGAGGGAACCATTGTCTGCAAATGCTTCGGCATCACCGACATATTCCTGAAAAAGGTGATCGAGACCAACCGGCTGACCACTGCCGAGCAGGTAACCCATTTCACCAAAGCCGGCGGTGGCTGCGGCGGGTGCATCCCCAAGATCAACGAGCTGATCGCCGAGGTGATGGGCAAACAGCCCGAGGAGCCGCGCAAACGCCCCGAGAAACTCTCCAACATGAAAAAGATGCAGTTGATCCAGGAGGTGCTGGAGAAGGATATCCGGCCGCTGTTGTGGGCCGACGGCGGTGACCTGGAGCTGATCGACATCGACGGTTCCAGGGTGCAGGTGGCCTTTCGCAAGGCTTGCGCCGGCTGCGCATCGTCCGGCAATACGGCGCGCATGGTGGAGATCAAGTTGCGCGACCTGGTGGCCGAGGATATCGTGGTGGAGGAGGTCGCGTCATGAAGGAGATCTATCTCGACAACAACGCCACCACCAAGGTGGACGAGGCGGTCTTCGAAGAGATGCGCCCCTATTTCTGCGAACTGTACGGCAATCCCAGCTCCATGCACTTCTTCGGCGGCCAGGTGCAGCAGAAGGTGGACGAGGCGCGCAACCGGGTGGCTGCGCTCCTGGGCGCCTCGCCCGACGAGATCATCTTCACCGCCTGCGGCACGGAGAGCGATAACGCCGCTATCCGCTCGGCCCTGGAGGTCTTCCCCGAGCGGCGCCACGTCATCACCTCCCGGGTGGAGCACCCGGCCGTCTTGACCCAGTGCCGCAACCTGACTAACAGGGGGTACCGGGTCAGCGAGATCGGCGTGGACGGCGATGGAAGGCTGGACATGGAGGAGTTGAAGGCCACGGTGGACGAGGACACGGCCATCGTATCGCTCATGTGGGCCAACAACGAGACCGGGGTGATCTTCCCGGTGGAGGAGGCGGCCGCCATCGCCAAGGCCAAGGGGGCTCTGTTCCACACCGATGCCGTCCAGGCGGTGGGCAAGATCCCGATCAACATGGCCAACTCGCACATCGACATGCTGTCGCTCTCCGGCCACAAGCTGCATGCCCCCAAAGGGATCGGCGTGCTCTACCTGCGCCGTGGCACCCCGTTCCGCCCCTTCCTGGTGGGAGGGCACCAGGAGAAGAGCCGCCGGGCCGGTACCGAGAACGCCGCCGCCATCATCGCCCTGGGCAAGGCCTGCGAACTGGCCGGCACGTCCATGGATATGGAGAACACCCAGGTCAAGGTGCTGCGCGACCGTCTGCAAAGTGAGCTGATGAGCCGCATCCCCAACGCCCGCATCAACGGCGGGGGCGCCGAACGCCTCCCCAACACCACCTCCATTGCCTACGAGTTCGTGGAGGGGGAGGCTATCCTGCTCTTGCTCAGCGAACTGGGCATCTGCGCCTCCTCGGGCAGCGCCTGCACCTCCGGTTCACTGGAACCGTCCCACGTGCTGCGGGCCATGGGAGTGCCCTTCACCTGCGCCCATGGCTCGATCCGCTTCTCCCTGTCACGCTTCACCACACCCGAGGAGATCGATACGGTCATCCGCGAGCTGCCCCCCATCATTGCCCGCCTGCGGCAGATGTCCCCCTTTGGCCGCGAATTTCTCAAGGCGCAGGGGTAGTTGTCAGGTTGTATCCATGCATCGTAAGGGGCGGCCGTGCTGGTCGCCCTTTGTCTTTGCTGGAAAATCTGGCAAAGTGCGCTAGAATGAATGTCTACGTCATGCGGTAGAGGGGGGCTGAATATGGAAATACGGGTGCCGGAAGTCGGCGAGTCGGTCCGTGAAGCGCTGCTGGCCAAGTGGTTCAAGAAGGCCGGCGAGAGGGTGAAAAAGGATGAGGCGCTGTGCGAGCTGGAAACCGACAAGATAACCCTGGATATCAACGCCGATGTGGGCGGCGTGCTGTCGATCGCCGTGGCCGAGGGTACGACCGTGCCGGTCGGCACGGTCATCGGGACGATCGATGAGCAGGCCGCCGCGTCCGCGGTCCCGGTTGAAGCGGCGTCGGCAACCGCCACTCCCCCGGCGCACGAGGCGGAGATCACGGCCTCGGTGTCGTCTCCAACGGTCCGCCGCGAGATGCGGGAACAGGGCATTGTCCCCGACGCGGTAACAGGCACCGGAAAGGGAGGACGCATCACGCTGGACGACCTGTTCAGCCGCATCGAGGAGACGTCGCGGCGTGCGGCTGCTCCCAAGCCGGCGGAAGCGGCACAGGCGGAGCAGGCCGCTCTCCCTCTTGGCCCATCGCAACAGCCCGCGGCCGCTGCACCCCATGCGGTTC
>DATBXI010000411.1:0-2784 GCA_036514355.1 Desulfuromonadaceae bacterium | reverse complement strand
GGCCGGCCGCCGCTTCGGCACGGTGGTCACTTGGTTCATCATCGGCGGCGACTTCTATACCGCCTACACGGTGATCGCCGTCCCGGCCCTGGTCTACGGGGTTGGCGCGGCCGGATTCTTCGCACTGCCCTACACGATCATCGTCTATCCCTTTGTCTACCTCACCATGCCCCGCCTGTGGGCGGTCGCCAAGCGGCACGGCCTGGTCACGCCGGCCGACTTCGTGCAGAGCCGCTACGGCTCGCGGAGTCTGTCCCTGGCAGTGGCGTTCACCGGCATGCTCGCCACCATGCCCTACATCGCGCTCCAGCTGGTGGGAATCCAGGTGGTCATCCGGGCCATGGGGGTCGCAGGTGCCGGCTGGCTGAGCGAGCTCCCCCTGATCATCGCCTTCGTGATCCTGGCCCTCTACACCTACACCAGCGGCCTGCGTGCCCCGGCCCTGATCGCGCTGGTCAAGGATACGATGATCTACATCGTGGTCATCGTGGCGGTGACGGTCATCCCCGAACGGCTGGGAGGATACGGGGAGGTGTTCCGACTGGCGGACCACGCCCTGGCCGCCAAGAGCCCGCCCGGCCATCTCATCCTCCCCCCCGGCGGGTTCGGGACATACGCCACCCTGGCCTTCGGCTCGGCCCTGGCCGCATTCGTGTATCCCCACACCATCACCGGCATCCTCAGCTCCTCCAGCGGCCGCGTCATCAAGCGCAACGCCGCCCTGCTTCCGGCCTACACCTTTCTGCTGGGATTGATCGCGCTCCTGGGACTCATGGCCCTGGCCGCCGGCGTGACGCCCGCCACCCCCAACGACGCGGTCCCGGCGCTGTTCATCCAGATGTTTCCCGACTGGTTCGTGGGTTTCTGTTTTGCCGCCATCGCCATCGGCGCCCTGGTGCCGGCGGCGGTCATGTCCATTGCCGCGGCCAACCTCTTTACGCGCAACATCTACTGCGTCTCGCTCCATCCGGGCTGCACGCCCGGCCAGGAAGCGGCCATTGCCAAGCTGGCATCCCTGGTGGTGAAGGTGGGGGCGCTGGCGTTCATCATCTTCCTGCCGCTCAAATACGCCATCCAGTTGCAGCTCCTGGGCGGGATCTGGATCCTGGAGACATTCCCGGCGATCATCTTCGGCCTGTTCACGCGGTGGCTGCACCATCGGGCCCTGGTGGCGGGGTGGGTGGCGGGGATGGTCAGCGGCACGGCCATGATGGCTGCAACGGGTTTCAAATCGCCGATCTATACCATTCACCTGGGGGACACGGCCGTTACCGCCTACGCCGGGGTGTTTGCCCTGGTCCTCAACCTGATGGTGGCGGTCGCGCTCACCCCCATCTGCGACCTCCTCGGCATGGGGCGCCGGGAAGACAGTACCAGCCCCACGGATTACGACGAAGAGGTCCAGGAGGCGCAGTAGCCGCGCTTCCACCGCAATCGCGATAGCCTGTCAAATTCGACGACAGGGCTGTCAAATCAAGCGACAGGTTGCTGTCGCTACCTCATCCCATCGCAAAGGAGCCATCCCATGACAAAGCTGATCGCAGCAGGTGTCGCCGCAGTCCTGATGCTGGCCGTTCCGGCCATGGCCGCCGAAGCACCGCCGGATGCACCGCCAACGGCCTACAACACCGACCATGAACCATCGCCCGAGGTGGCGCCCGGCATCTACGGCAAGATGGCCACCCAGGTGTTGAGCAAGTTCAAACTCACCATCGGCGGCTACATCAAGCTCGACTACGCCTACAACTCGGTCAACCTGGGGAACAACGGCGTCATCACTCCCATTACCGCGGTGATCCCCTCCAAGGCCATCACCGGTACCGCAGCAGCCGCCAACCAGGAGCAGTCGCTCTTCTCCGTGAAGCAGTCGCGCATCTGGTTCAAGGTGGACGGTCCCGGCTTCAGCGGCTCCAAGACCGGCGCATTCCTGGAGGTGGATTTCTACGGCGACGACTCGGCTGCCGCCGAAAGCCCGCAGCCCCGGCTGCGCCATGCCTACGGCACCATCGAGTGGCCCCATACCCAGGTCCTGTTCGGCCAGTATTGGGACATGTTCGCCCCCATGATCGCCTCCACCGAGGACTTCCGCACCGCAGCCCCCCAGGGTGCCCCCTATGGTCCGCGGGTTCCCCAGATCAGGGTGACCCATACCCTGGGTCTCAACCCCGATAACCAGTTGCGGTTCGTCCTGGCCCTCCAGGACCCGAACCAGTTCGGCAACAACAACAGCGCCGCAACCGGCGAGTACGGCCCCAGCGTGAACTATGCCGGCCAGGTCTTCTACATCAACAAGTCGCTGGGTACGGCACCGGGCTACATGAGCCTCTCCATGAACCCGCTCACCGTGGGGCTCTTCGGCCTCTTCGGCACCGGAAAGGCGGCCAGCAACGCCAACCGCAGCCTGGACAGCTGGGGGTACGGCATGTACACCTTTGTCCCGATCCTCAGTTCACGGAACGGCATCGACCGGACCATGACCCTGGCCTTCGAGGGACAGGCCTACGGGGCCGCCAACCTGGCCTACGGCGGCGCCACCTCCACGTCGGTGGTGGGCACACCGGCGGGCCTGGTTCCCCCATCGGGCAGCGTCTCCAACACCTTCGATGCCAACGGCCACCAGTCGCCGGCCCGGAACTGGGGCTACATAGCCCAGCTCAAGTTCTTCCCCATCCAGGATCTGGGCTTCACCGCAGGCTACGGTTCCCGCCAGCCCTTCGACCGGTCCGACTACGGCGGGATGGGGAACTACCAGCGGTATTCGCGGCAGTTCTACACCAACGTGAC
>DATBXI010000410.1:0-9714 GCA_036514355.1 Desulfuromonadaceae bacterium | reverse complement strand
GGCGGGTCCGGTTCGGAGCTGCACGACATTCACGAGGCCATCGACCACGGCGTGGTCAAGATGAACATCGATACCGATACCCAGTACGCCTTCACCCGCCCCATAGCCGGCCACATGTTCACCCGCTACGACGGGGTGCTGCGGGTGGACGGCGAGGTGGGGGACAAGAAGGCGTACGATCCCCGCACCTACCTGGCGCTGGCAGAGGCGGCCATGGCCGAGCGGGTCAAACGGGCGGTAACGGAACTGCGGGGGAGCGGCACCACGATATTCAAGGGGTGAAAAAACACCATGCGGGCCGCCTTGCCGGTGCGCACCGTTGCGGAACACCAACAGCAGGCACTACGCGGGGAGGGGAAAGAAATGAGTAAAGACAAGAAGCATAAGGATCAGGCAACCAGTGAAAAACCCGCCGAAAAGCTGACCACCAAGGCGTATGACAAGGAACTCGCCACGCTGCACGCGGAGTTGGTCAAGCTCCAGGAGTGGGTCAAATACAAGGGGCTCAAGGTCTGCGTGGTCTTCGAAGGGCGCGACGGTGCGGGGAAGGGGGGAACGATCAAGGCGATCACCGAGCGGGTCAGTCCGCGGGTGTTCCGCGTGGTGGCGCTCCCGGCTCCGACGGAACGGGAGAAGACCCAGATGTACGCCCAGCGTTACGTCCGGCACTTTCCGGCAGCCGGGGAGGTGGTCATTTTCGACCGGAGCTGGTACAACCGGGCAGGGGTTGAGCGGGTGATGGGTTTCTGCACCGAGGAGCAGGCCAAGCGCTTCCTGGAGATCGTGCCGCATTTCGAGAAGCTGATGGTGGAGTCCGGCATCATCCTTCTCAAGTACTGGCTGGAGGTCAGCCCCGAGGAACAGACCCGCCGGCTCGAAGCGCGCATCGATGACGGCCGCAAGATCTGGAAGCTCTCACCCATGGACCTCAAGTCCTACAGCCGCTGGGACGACTATACCAGGGCCCGCGACGAGATGTTCGCGGCGTCCGACACCGCCTGGGCCCCGTGGTACGTGGCGAGATCCGACGACAAGAAGCGGGCGCGCCTGAACCTCATCACCCACCTCCTCGGCAGGATTCCCTACAAGGAGGCGCCGCGCGAGAAGGTGAAGCTGCCGAGCCGGGAGAAGAACCCGAAATACAGGTCTGCCGACTACCCGTTCAAGTTCATACCCGAGGTCCATTGAGGCGAATGAACGCTTGGCGGAGCCGGAGCCGGCGCATGTCATGTGCCGGCTCCGGCTGTCAGGCATCGGCGAGCGTGTTCCGCTGTTTGTTCTCCTGTTTGTTCACGTACGGGCCGTACCTCTTGTCGGACCCCTGAATATGGTTGACCAGCCACTCCTTGACAAAGCTCATTACCTCCAGGCTCAGGACGGTGCCGGAACGATATTTCTCCTGAATCGCCAAAACGTGCCCGGTCAGGCTGTCATGCTCCCGTTTGTGCTCTTCGTAGGCGGCATACCCAGCGTCTTTCATAAGCCGCTCTTCGTGGGCAAAATGCGTCCGGGCATAATCCACAAGACCGTCGAGGATGGAACCGATGGTCTCGTTTCCTTTGCCCTGCCGCATGGCGCCATAGAGTTTGTTGATGATCTCCACCAGCCGTTTGTGCTCCTGGTCCATTGAGTCACAACCGACGCTGTAGCTGCTGTTCCAGACAAAGAACGCGTTGGATTCGGAAAACGTAAACTTTCCCACCACACCCTTGATCGCTTGCGAAAGCGTGGCGAGCTGCTGTGAGAGCGAGACGCACTGCCGGGCATTATCCGAGGTGTTTTTGACGACATCGGTGACCTGGTGAATGTTGCTACTGATCTCGCACGTCGTGGCGGTCTGTTCCCCGGCGGCGGCGGCCATCTGATGGACCTGGGTGGTGAGGCTGTTGATCTCCTCCTGAATATTCCGCAACGCCTCCCCGGAACGCGCAGCTTCGTGCGTTCCCTGCTGGACTTCTTCAACCCCTTTTTCCATGGCGACAACGGCGGATTTCGTATCCTTCTGGATGGACTGTATCATCGCCCCAATCTCACGGGTGGCATTGGTGGTCCGTTCGGCAAGCGCCCTGACTTCGTCGGCAACCACGGCGAAACCCCGCCCCTGCTCCCCGGCCCTGGCCGCCTCGATGGCCGCATTGAGCGCCAGCAGGTTGGTCTGGTCGGCAATATCCTCAATGGTGATTATTATGGAGCCGATCTGATCGCTCTGCTTGCCAAGCTCCTCCACGGTTTTCGCGGATGTCTGGACCCGCTCGGCTATCCGCTGCATGACGGAAATAGTGCCTTCCACGACAACGGCGCCATGACACGCGGCTTCATTGGCCCGCCGGGCGCTTTCCGCCGCCATGTTGCAGTTGTTGGAGATGTCGCCGGATGTGGCCGACATTTCTTCGGTGGCAACCGCTACCGCGGTGGTCTGCACGACTGCATGATCCGCTGCGTTCGCCATGGTGCCGGCGCTTGTCTGCATGACGCCGGAAGAAGCGGAAATTTGGAAGGATGAATCGGCCAGCGTGCTGATCATTTCTTTCAGGCAGTTTACGATCAGTACGAGCGAATCGGCAAGCTGACCTATTTCGTCACGTACGTCCGTTTGAATCTCAACCCTGAGATCGCCCTCCGCGATCAACCGGGCGTTATGGGACAACGACAGAATCGGTCTGGTGATGCTGCGGGTAAGCAGCCAACTGAAAAAGGCCGCCAGGACAATGGAGACGACGGCGAGCGCCACGGCCAGCCATTCAAAGAGCTTGGCCTGGGAGAGGTCTTTTTTGTACCTGTTGTTGTTCAGGCTCTGGAGGTGTTTGGTAAAGCCGGTTATTGCCGCATCCAGTTCCTTGTACACGGGAGCGACATGTTCGATGGCAAAGGCAACGGCCGATGTGCGATCGCCGGAAAACGCGCGTTTCTCAAGAGCAATCAATTGCAGCGCCTGGCCGCGATACGTTGACCAGGCGCGTTCGAGTGCGGACGCATATTTTTGCTCATCATCGTGAACGGCGTTATTCCGGCGGTACATTTCAAGCGTTTTGTCGATGCGCGTGATCTTGTTCTCCGCATCACGCATTGCGCCGTTGAAGGCGTCTTCGGACGTGTGAACCAGCCCGTACACCAGGCTCAACCGTAGGGATACGCATTCGTTGTTCAGCTCTTCCAGATGTACGATATCAGTGATCGTTTCATTGGCCTCCACGACCCCGACAGCGACGTTGTGTGTATTGTAGCCGCCTATCAGGGCGATTATAAGGATCCACAGGGAAAAGAAGCCCGAAAAAATAAACAGTTTGGTTCGTACGGACATGTTCATGTACAGGCGTAACAGGTTCATAAGTATTCTCCGGACGCGACTCTTGGATATGGTGTCAAAGTTCTGTAAACTCACTGCGGTGTGTCGGGCGTGCTGGGAGGCGGATTCAGCCCGTGTCGGCGAATTGCTCCTTTATCTCCACAAGTTCATGAATACGACGTAAAAACGCATGCACCATGTTGGGGTCGAAATAGGTGCCGCTGCTTTCCTTGATTTCCGCAACAGCCTTGTCGACCGGCCAGGCGTTTTTGTAGGGCCGCACGCTGGTCAGGGCGTCAAAGACGTCGGCTATGGCGAGAATCCTGCTGAAAACCGGGATGTCGTTGCCCTTCAGCCCGGCCGGATAGCCGCTGCCATCCCATCGCTCATGATGGGTCAGGGCAACCGCAGCGGCGTTCTGCAGCAGGTCTGACGGGTGGGGACCGATGATCTTGCAGCCGATTTCGCAGTGGCTTTTGATGATCCCCCACTCCTCGTTGTCGAGTTTTCCCGCTTTAAGCAGAACACGGTCGGGGATGCCGATCTTTCCCACGTCATGCAGGGCGGCCGCGTTGAAAAGCAGTTCCGCCTCCTCCTCGGGCAACCCGTATTCGAGGGCAATGATCCGGGAGAAACGACACACTCTGCTGACGTGCATGCCGGTCTCGTTATCCCGGTATTCCGCCGCCCGGCCCAGGCGGTTGAGGATCTCCATGCGGGTCTCGGTCAATTCGGCAGTGCGCTCCCGCACGATGCTCTCCAGGGTGCGTTTCTGATCAAAGAGGGCAAGATGGGTCTTCACCCGTGCCCGTACGACGGAGTTGCGGATCGGCTTGGTGATGTAGTCGATGCCGCCGCAGGAGAACCCCACGGACTCGTCTTCAACTTCGCCCCTGGCTGTTACGAAAATGACAGGTATCCTGCGGGTCAGCGGATCGGTTTTCAGGCGGCGACAGGTCTCGAAACCGTCCATATCCGGCATCATCACATCAAGCAGGATTATGTCCACCGGTACGGACCGGGCGATCTCGATGGCCTTGATCCCCCTGGTTGCCACCCTGACGGTGTAGGTGTCCATCAGGGCCGCGTTGAGGATCCGGATGTTTTCCGGCGCGTCATCAACGACGAGGACCGTAGGGCGCTGTTCACTCACCCGCTGCATCACGGCGATGTCTCCTCTCCCAGGAGGGAAAGAACGATCCCCATGCGTTCGAAAAGCGTTGCCAGCGTGCCTAGGGCGATGATGTATGCCACAACGATTGTGGCGGCAAAGCGCAGCTTCATGCTGTGGTGCTCTCGGTGGGTTGTTTTCGTCGATGCCGATGTCCGAGGCTGCTCGGTCGGGTCGTCTTTGCGATGGATGCCGATTCATGGTTCATAGTAAGCAGCTAACAGTTGGGGTCGCTGATTAATGAGTAATACCTGCTTTGATCAGTGAGATTATAGTGTTTTAATTCGATATGTCAAAGCGTTTTTATCTTTAATGTGCCAAAAATACCAATAAAATCAAGATAACGGTCCTGTTTGCTCGGGAAGCGGATCCGGGGCGAGCAGCTACCCGTTACCTACGACCACCACCTGCCGGCACCTGGGGAACTCAGGGCACGCCCAGAACCACTTCCCCGCATGCTCCCCTTTGACCGCCTGCCGTTTGCGCATCTCCGTGGCGCAGTTCGGGCAGGTGGGCGCGGCCGCACCTGCCTGCACCGGTGTGCAGCGCATATGTTCTGCCGCTGCCGCTTCTGCCCTATCCGGTTCCGCCTGCACTCCGGGCGCATGGGGTGGCTTCCCGGCAGGGGAAATAATCTCCGCAAGCCTGTCCCGCACATGGTCCAGGGCGTATTCTCTTCTGGTTGGGAAACGGACGACGGGGATCCTGGCCATTGCCAGGGCCTGATCGACACATACCTCCCGCACCGCCCCTTCGCCCCGTATATGGATCAGGTCATCCAACTCCACCACGCCGACCACCGCCAGGTCTGCGGCTGAACAAATCACAAAATCCACGTGCTGCCGACCGATCCGGTTCATGGCTGTGGTGCGCGCACGTGGTGGCAGCCCCTTTATGGGCCGTATGATATCCGCCAGGCGTACCTTGCCGAACACGCGGTAGCGGCGGCTGTCCACTGCCTGCTCCAATACCCCCAGGAACGAGTGCTCCGCAGGCGTGAACAGGACTTCCTGCCTGATAAAGGCGAGAAGCTGGTCCTGCTTCCGGGCCTGCAGTGCCTTCAGCACCATGAAAAGGCCCGCAGCAACTGCCAGAATGAGTACGGCACCAAGGACATTCATACATGCTCCAGAGAGGGGGATCGTTGGGGCGGGGATTGAGCAGCAGCTTGGTAACGCAGGGTTTATGATGCAATGCGCCGGCCAACCGCAGGATCGTGGTTGCATCGTGGCCATGCCTGCTTTGGCGGGTGGCTGCGTTCGTCCACGCATGCTGATACCTGTAACCGGATTTGACAGGGTGTCGCGAATTTCGACAACAAGAGGCGCCGGCCGCCATGGGCATTTCCGCGGCCCGCCGGTTTTTGACAGACGACCATATGCCTCTATACTGTCAGGAAACGTCACGGGGAAGGGCGGGGCGATGGAGTTCGAACTCGACACGAAACAGCGGGCGTTGCAGCAGCTGGTGCGGGAGTTTGCCGCTGCGGAGCTGCAACCGGGAGCGGCCCGGCGGGACGCGACCGGCGACTTCCCCTGGCCGGAGGTGAAGCGGCTGCGGGAAATGGGACTGTTCGGCATCCCATTCCCCGCAGAGTACGGCGGGGGCGGGCGGGACTTTGTCAGCTATGCCGCCGTGGTGGAGGAGCTGGCCAGTGTGGACGCCTCGCTGACCATCACCCTGCTGGCCCACACGCTCTGCGCCAGCCACATCAGCGCCTTTGGATCGGATGAGCAGAGGCGGCGCTTCCTCGCCCCCCTGGCCAGGGGGGAGCACCTGGGGGCCTGGGCCCTGAGCGAACCCGGGGCCGGCAGCGACGCCGGCGGCATCCGCGCCACGGCCGTGGCCGACGGCGACGGCTGGTGCATCACGGGCACCAAGTATTTCATCACCAACGGCTCACGGGCCGATACCCTCGTGATCATGGCTGCAACCGATCCATCCCGGGGGAACAAAGGGATCTCGGCCTTCATCGTACCCGGCGACGCGCCCGGCCTGGCCAAGGGGAAGAACCTGGACAAGCTCGGCTTCCGTTCCAGCGACACGGTGGGGCTGATGCTGAACGGGCTCCACGTGGGGCGGGCAAACCTGTTGGGCGCGCTCGATGGCGGATTCATCCAGGCCATGCGGGTGCTCGATGCCGGCCGGATCGGGGTCGCTGCCATGGCGGTCGGGATCGGTCGGGCATGCCTGGAGGCAAGTCTGGCCTATGCCCGCAAACGGCAGGCCTTCGGTCACGCCATCGCCGATTTCCAGGCCATCCAGTGGATGCTGGCCGACATGGCGACCGACCTGGACGCGGCCCGGCTGCTGGTCTACCGTGCGGCGCGGCTCATGGACAAGGGCGAAACATGCACGAGGGAGGCGGCCATGGCCAAGCTCCACGCCTCGGAGTCCGCCATGCGCGCGGCGCTCAAGGCGGTCCAGATCCACGGCGGTGCCGGCTACACCACCGCCTTCCCGGTGGAGCGCTACCTGCGCGAGGCCAAGCTGTGCGAGATCGGCGAGGGGACGTCGGAGATACAGCGGATGGTCATTGCCAGGGAAGTTTTGAAATAAACAGGAAGAGATAGAGAAAGAGATAGAGAAAGAGGAAAAACTCTATCTCTTTCTGTGAGCGAAGCGAACGAATATCTCTATCTCTATCTGATTTTAGGAGGAATCCCATGCGTCCCGTGTACATGATCTCGGGCGGTATCACCAGGTTTGCCAAGGCCCATCCCGACAAGGACTTCCGCCTGATGGTGCGGGAGGCATTCGACTATGCCCTGGCGGACGTTCCCCTCCTCGGGCGGACGGAGATCGACGGCAGCGTCTGCTCCTACTTCTCCGACCATTTCACCCGCCAGCTCAAGGCCGGGGCCATGGTGCAGGATTATCTCGGGCTCTGTCCCAAGCCCTCCCGACGCATCGAGGGGGGTGGCGCCACCGGGGGGTTGTGCTTCCAGTCGGCCTGGGAGGCCATCGCCTCGGGCAGGATGGAGATCTGCCTGGCCATGGGGTTCGAAACCATGAGCCGGGTCAATACCTGGAAAGGGAACGAGTTCATCGCCCTGGCCTCTGACACCAACTTCGATTACCCGGTCGGGGGATTTTACACCGGCTACTACGCCATGATGGTACGGCGCCACATGCACGAGTTCGGCACCACGGTGGAGCAGATGGCCCGGGTGGCGATCAAGAACCACGCCAACGCGCTGCACAACCCCTATGCCCAGAGCCCGGCGCGGCTCACTGTTGCGGATGTCCGCTCCTCTCCCATGGTGGCCACGCCGCTCACCATCCGCGACTGCTGCCAGATGTCGGACGGCGCGGCGGTGGTGCTTCTGGCCTCGGAAGCAGCGGCCCGCAGGGTGTGCGACCGGCCGGTGCGGATCAGCGGGGTGGGGTCCGGCACCGATGCCATGCGCATGGCCGACCGTCCCCACGCCGCGGTACCGCTCCTCCCCCACGAATCGGCGGAGGAGTATGGGAGGCTGAAATACCCCGGGGTCCATTCCTTCCGCGCCGGCAGGACCTCAGCCCAACTGGCCTATGCCATGGCCGGCGTCACCAGGCCGGCCGAGGAGCTGGATTTCGTGGAACTGCACGACGCCTACACCTCGTCCGAGATCCAGACCTGCGAGGACCTGGGCCTGTGCCGCTACGGCGAGGGGGGGAGCTTCGTGGACAGCGGCGCCCCGTTCCTGCCGAACATCGACTACGGGCTGGCCTTTTCGGGGACGGAACGCTGGCCCCGCATCGCCGTCAACCCTTCGGGGGGGCTGCTGGCCTGCGGCCATCCGGTGGGCGCCACCGGCCTCATGCAGGCGGTCTTCGCCTTCTGGCAGCTCCAGGGGACGATCGAAAAGCATCTGGGGGACGCAACCCTCCAGATCCCCGATGCCCGACGGGGGCTGATCCACAGCCATGCCGGGACGGGGACGTATATCACGGTGAGCATATTGGAAAGAACGTAGGGGCTTAACGTCAAATTCACATCATGATAATGGAACGCGGATGACGCGGATTATACGGATTACCGCGGATATTGAAGCCAATTCACGCCGTTCGATTTTATCCGTGCTAATCCGCCTAAATCAGATTTGATCCGCGTTCCATTGCCTTTGGTGTTTTCTGTCCGGTGGTGACGTTACCGGTAAAGAGAGGTCAGACTATGAACAAAAACGCCAAGCTGCCGGAGAGCGAGGAGGGGACCATCCTCTTCAACGTGGATCCGATCATCGTGAAACATCACTACGAGATCGACTATCTCCATTCCTATGCCCAGGATTCCCCCTTCTTTGCCGGTCTGGCGAAAAAGCGGTTGCTGGGGAGCCGCTGCACCGGCTGCGGTCGTGTCTACGCCACCCCGCGGGGCCACTGCATGGAGTGCGGCAGCCCGACCGCGTGGTTCAAACTCCCCCTTCAGGGGCGCGTCCATACCTACACCACCTGCCATTTCGGCGGCGAGGCCTTTCTCAGGGATACACCCTTCACCCTCGTGCTGGTCGAGTTCGACGGCGCGGATACCCTCTTCCTGTCGCGCCTGGTGGGCGCGGAACCGGACGAGGTGGCCATCGGCATGGCAGTCAGGGCGCGCTTCCGGCGCAACTGCGCCTTCAAGCCGACCGACGTCTACTTCGTGCCGGCCTGATTGCCGGCCGTTGTCCCCTCCTTCGTTCCTCGATCCTCTCCATCCGCCTGTGCAGCGCCCTCGCCAGTCGCCGCTCCCCTTTGGCGCGCCCGCCGGCCCCGCAGGTAGAGCATCCATCCGGAAACCGCCATCCAGATGATCCCGCCCACGAGCAGGAGATGGTAGGCGTCGCTGAGCAGCCCGGGGCCGAAGTGGGTGTTCACGAGCACGCCGTTCCAGTTGCCTCGCGACTCAAGAAAATGCCTCAGTTTAACGGTTCTGCCCCCCTCCCGGAACACCCCGAAACTGAGCAGCAGGCCGCTCAGGGTCTGGATGACCAGGCAGGGCGCGATGATGATGCCCACACGTCGGTGCAACTTGTTGAGTGTCGGCGGTTTCATCGGACTCATGGTCAACTCCGCAGTTCCGGCAGGTCCCGGTACAGCTCCAGGGACTCGGGATTGGCCAGGGCGTCCCGGTTCTTGACCGGCTCGTTGTGGATAACGTTCCTGACCGCCAGTTCCACCTTCTTCATGCTGATGGTGTAGGGGATGTCGGCGATGGGGATGATCCGGGCCGGGACGTGGTGCGGGGATACGTGCTCCCGGATCGCTTGCCTGAGCCTTTCCTGCAGCTCGTCGC
>DATBXI010000409.1:0-2779 GCA_036514355.1 Desulfuromonadaceae bacterium | reverse complement strand
GCACACCGGCCGGACAACGTGCTGGAGGCGGAGAAGATCATGGGCACCATCCACATCGCCCTGGGGGACAACTCCGGTTTCGGCGGTACCGTCAGCGCGCCGTTCCACGAGGATTACGTCTTCTACCACCCGACCCTCACGGCCATCGGTGCCGACGGGCAAGAAGCGGTGATCATCGACGACGGGCGGTTGCTGCCATGAACCGTGCACTCACCCTCGGCTTCTCCCCCTGCCCCAACGACACCTTCATGTTCTACCCCCTAGTCCACGGCCTGGTGGACACGGGAGGACTTGCCTACAGCGAACGGCTGGAGGACGTGGAGACCCTGAATCAACTGGCCCTCAATGGGGAACTGGACGTGACCAAGGTCTCCTATGCCGCCCTGGGGCACATCCGGGACGAATATGCCCTGCTCCGCTCCGGCAGCGCCCTGGGGCGCGGCTGCGGCCCGCTCCTGGTGGCTGCGGAAAACCTCACCCCCCGGGACCTGCGGGGAAAGACCATCGCCGTGCCGGGACGCCATACCACGGCCCTGCTGCTGCTGCGCCTGTTCGACCCGGCCCTGACCAACTTCCTGGTCATGCCCTTCAACGAGATCATGGACGCCGTGCTGACGGGCCAGGCCGACGCCGGGGTAATCATCCACGAGTCGCGCTTCACCTACCAGGGATTCGGCTTGCACAAGCTCATGGACCTGGGTGAATGGTGGGAGGCTGAGACCGGGCTCCCCATCCCCCTGGGGGGGATCGTGGCGCGCCGCTCCCTGGGGTGCGCGACCATCGCCGCCATCGAGGGGGCTCTGCGCGCCGGCGTGGCGTATGCCCGCACCCACCCCGACGAGGCGGCCCGCTACATCTGCGAGCATGCCCAGGAGATGAGCCCCGAGGTCTGCGCCTCCCACATCGGGCTCTACGTCAACGACTTTTCCCAGGACATCGGCGACGAGGGGATCCGGGCCATCCACTGCCTGCTGGAGCGGGCCGAACGGGCCGGAATCGTCCCGGCATCCGGGATGTCGCTGTTTGCCGAATAGGCCATTCAATTTCATCCAAGGAGGTACACCATGTCGGAAGAGAAGGAGAAATGGCAGGGATGGCTGGCACTGTCCACGGCCATCATGGCGGTCCTGGCGGCCCTGACCACGCTCTACATGGGCAAGTTCTCGTCCCGCGCCATCATGGCCCAGGGGCTGGAGAGCGACCAGTGGGCCTACTACCAGGCCAAGAGCATCAAGCAGCACACCTTCGAGATGAACCGGAGGGCGCTGGAACTGCAGTATCTGACGGACCGGAAACGGCTTCCGCCGCTGGTGGCCGTTGAGTACGAGAAGACCCTGGCCAAGTACGGCGAGGAGATCAAGCGCTACGACGGCGACAAGAAGGAGATCAAGGCCAAGGCCGATGACATAGCCAGCCGCAAGCTCAAGGCCCAGGACATGGGGGGCAACTTCGCCTACTCCCTGATCTTCCTGCAGATCGCCATCATGCTCTCGTCCTTGTCCAGCCTGACCAAGCGGCATTACCTCTGGTATATCGCCCTGGCCTGCAACATCGGCTGGCTGTTTTTCTTCCTGGACGGCTGGCTGCTTTTCTACTGACCCTGCGACATATCCGCGACGCAAGGCCGTCGGCTTCGAGCCGTACGGCCTTTTTTCGGCTGTAACCTTTCGACTCCTGCCCCTGTCTATGGAAGTAAGGACAGATGATGGACCAGGGCGGTGAAGAGGGTGTAATGCCTTGATGTGCCGCTTGGCGTGAGCTAAAATAAAATAGAAACGTATTTGTACTGTAGGTGGAGGCACACATGAAAAAGGTGGTTCGCATTTCCGTGGTCGTCATGGCCGTACTCCTGATGAGCGTCATGGCTGGTCACGCACATGTTCATGGAGGCATCTGGATCGGGCCGGTCTGGGGTCCGGGATGGTGGGGGCCGCCCTATCCCTATTATCCCTACTATGCGCCGCCCCCCGTCGTGGTCCAGCAGCCGGCACACGAGATATATGTCCAGCCCGAACCCCAGTCGGAGGAGCCGAGTTACTGGTATTTCTGCCCGAATCCGCAGGGGTATTATCCGTACGTACAACAATGCCCGAACGGCTGGATGAAGGTTGTTCCTTCTCCTCCACAGCAGAGAAAGGAGTGACGCAGAAATGAAACGTGTGAAACGACTCATGGTGGGTGCACTCATGCTGGCGACAGCAGGGTGCGCAACCATGCCCATGGGGCCGAGCGTGCAGGTGCTGCCGGCTCCGGGCAAGTCCTTTGACCAGTTCCAGATCGAAGATGCGAACTGCCGCAGATGGGCCGACCAATCCATCGGCACATCCCCGCAGCAGGTCCAGAACCAGAATACTGCCAGTGGGGCCGCCGTAGGAACGCTGGGGGGCGCGGCTGTCGGTGCGCTGCTGGGCGCCGCAGGTGGTAATGCGGGCGCCGGCGCGGCCATCGGTGCCGGGTCGGGGCTGCTTTTGGGATCAGCCATGGGTGCCCAGTCCGGCAGTGCCTACAGCGCCGATGCACAGCGGCGCTACGACAACGCCTATGTGCAGTGCATGTATTCCCACGGCAACCAGGTTCCCGGAGTAGTGCGGACGTATCGGCGGCGCACGACGATCCCGCCGCCACCGCCGCCGGAGAGCTATTACGCACCGGCCCCGACGTCGTCCTATCCGCCGCCACCGCCGGGCACACCGCCGCCACCACCGGGCTATTGACGGCAGACCGAACCATCATGTCGACGCAGTAACGAAAATGCCCCGCAGGCTCGAAGCCTGCGGGG
>DATBXI010000408.1:0-2870 GCA_036514355.1 Desulfuromonadaceae bacterium | reverse complement strand
GCCGAAACGGAGCAGGCCATAGCTGCCGGTCTTGAGCAGCAGGCCCGCCAGGATGACGCTGCCGGCCGTGGGGGCATCGGTGTGGGCATCGGGCAGCCAGGTGTGCAGCGGAAAGAGCGGAAACTTGATGGCGAATGCCAGGAAAAACGTAGCGAAGAGCCAGAGCTGGGTTTCGGGCGCCATCTGCGTCCCGAGCAGCTCGTGCAGGCCGAAGCTGGCGATGCCCGTCTGCCTGGCGTGGATCAGGTGCAGGGCGATGATGGCCAGGAGCATGAGCAGCGACCCGGCCAGGGTGAACAGGAAGAACTTGATGGTGGAGTAGATGCGCCGGCCATGCCCCCAGACGCCGATCAGGAAGAACATGGGGATCAGCATCACCTCCCAGAACAGGTAGAACAAGGCCAGGTCCAGGGCCAGGAACACCCCCATGATGCCGGTCTCCATGGTCAGGAGCAGTGCCAGGAACAGGCCGACCTTTTCTTCGATGGCGCGCCACGACACCGCCAGCGCCACACAGAAGGAAAAGGCGGTCAGCATGACCAGCAGGAGCGAGATGCCGTCCAGCCCCAGGGTGTAGCGGATGCCGAAAGCCGCTATCCAGGGGACGTCCTCCACGAGCAGAAAGCCGGGCAGCCCGGCCGGTAAAGGCCCTACGCCCTGCCAGGAGGCGTAGAGCCAGACCGCCAGCGCGAGTTCGATTGCCGCGACACCAAAGGCAACCGGCCGCGCGATGGCAGGACGGCGCCATACCGGCAGGAGCAGCAGGCACCCCGCCAGGGGGAGGAAGACCAGGCCGGTCAATAGGGGATATTCAGTGAGCACAAGTACCTTCCCACGCCCTTGCAATTGTACGTCCGTGAAAGCACACCGGTTATCCATGCCTCCGCAGGTAGTCTGAGGCGATTATCTCCGCAACTTCATCCTGATCCAGGCCGGTGCAGTCGATGGTTGACCCGGCATATCGTTCGTAGAGCGCCTGTCGTTCATGATACAGGTTCAGCAGGGTCTGATCCTTCGCCTTGGCGATCCCCCGCGTTGTCACGTTGCGGACCCGTTTCAGGATCTCCGCGTAGCCCACCTTCAGGAACACCATCTCCGAGATGGCCTGCAGATGGGCCATGGCCGTTTCACTGTAGACGGCGCTGCCCCCCGTGGCAATGACATGACCGGTGACGTTTATGCTCAGGATCTCCCGTTCCTCGGCGGCTCTCAGATACAGGTGGTCGTGCTCGTCGATGATCTGCTGCAATGATCGTTGCTCGCTGATCTGAATGAGAATATCCGTGTCCATGAAGCCAAAAGAGAGCACCTTTGCCAGGATCACCCCCACGGTGCTTTTCCCGGCGCCTGGCATGCCGATGAGCGTCAGGTTTGGTTTCATGTCACCCCACCAGCCAGGCAACATATGCCAGCACCGCACATACCCCGCCCGCCAGGCCGAACAGTGAGGTAACCACCCGGCCGCTGCTCCAGGCGGCGGGCAGTTGGCCCAGACGGGCCGTGAAACGGGCCAGGCCATCCAGAGTGCCGTCGATGCCCGCCTCGTCCACCCCTTTCCAGAGGATGCGGGCCAGCCACGCGAAAGGGCGGATGAGCAGCAGCCGGTAGAGGGTGTCCAGGTACCATCCGTTCAACAGAAAGGCGGCGAGGGGTGAACCGGCCTCCTCCCGGGCCAGCGCGAGCGCCCTCCGGGACCCGGCGTAGCGACGCCACGCCAACCCCAGACCCACCAAGCTGACGCCTCCGGCGACGATCTGGAGGATAACCTCCCGGGCATGGGTCGCCGGTTCAGGGACGCTGAAGCCGGTTGTCGCACCGAGGAAGCCATCCAGCAGGCCATGCACCCCCAGGTACGCCGGCAGGTTAAGGATGCCGCCAAAGAGGCCGAGGAGCGCCAGGGGGATGAGGGTCCAGGTCATAATGGGCGGAAGCATTCCCTCCCCTTCAAGGGGAGGGTCAGGGTGGGGATGGGGCTGAGTCACCCCACCCTCACCCCGACCCTCTCCCTGAGGGAGAGGGGGATTGTTTTCTGTGCCGTGAAACACCACGAACACCATGCGGAAGGTGTAGAAAGCGGTCAGCAGCGCTGTCAGGAGTCCCAGCCCGAACAGTCCGCCGTACAGCGTCCCGCCCCGCTCCAGCACCGCCCCCAGGATGGCGTCCTTGCTGAAGAACCCGCCGGTGAACGGAAAACCGGCCAGGCAGAGGCTGCCGGCCAGGAACGGCCAGTACACCGCGCCGAGGCGCTGTTTCAGCCCCCCCATGGCAAAGATGTCCTGCTGGTGGTGCAGGGCCGTGATCACGCATCCCGCGCCCAGGAACAGCAAGGCCTTGAAGAAGGCGTGGGTCAGCAGGTGAAAGGTGGCGCCGGTCAGCGCACCGGCCCCCACCCCCAGGACCATGTAGCCGATCTGGCTGATGGTGGAGTAGGCCAGGATACGCTTCAGGTCGCGCTGGCAGCAGGCGCAAGTGGCGGCGTAGAAAGCGGTCACCCCGCCGGTCAGGGCGATGGCGGCGCAGACAACCTCGGAGCCCCCGATCAGGGGAAACATGCGGGCCAGCAGGTAGACCCCGGCCGTGACCATGGTGGCGGCGTGGATCTGGGCCGAGACCGGCGTGGGGCCGGCCATGGCGTCCGGCAGCCAGACCGACAGCGGCAGCTGCGCCGATTTGCCGGCAGCACCGATGAGGAGCAGTATTCCCAGCGCAGTGACGATGCCAGCCGGGATGATCTGCCCCATGCTGTTCAGGTGGGTGATGGAGACCGATCCGGAGAGGTGGAACATCCAGACAATAGCGATGCCGAAGGCGGTGTCGCCGATGCGGGTGGTGATGAAGGCCTTGCGCCCGGCCGTGGCGTTTCGCTCCTC
>DATBXI010000407.1:0-9577 GCA_036514355.1 Desulfuromonadaceae bacterium | reverse complement strand
GGGGTGACATATTATTGCTCCAGCCCCGGTGCCAGCAGCAGCTCCGGCTCGGTGCAGGCGCGGATGTCCGCAACGGTGTATCCGGGCGCCAGTTCCACCAGCAGCAGCCCCTGGTCGGTCACGTCCAGCACCGCCCGGTCGGTGATGATCCGGTCGGCCACCCCGACGCCGGTCAGGGGGAGGGTGCAGCGGTTGAGGATCTTGGGCTCGCCGCTTTTGGTGACGTGCTCCATGATCACGATGATCCGCTTGGCCCCCTGCACCAGGTCCATTGCGCCCCCCATCCCCTTGATCATCTTGCCCGGAATCATCCAGTTGGCCAGGTCGCCACTGCGGGAGACCTCCATCGCACCCAGGATGGCCAGGTCGATGTGACCGCCGCGGATCATGGCGAACGACTCGGCGCTGCTGAAGATGCTGGCCCCCGCTTGCATGGTGATGGTCTCCTTGCCGGCATTGATCAGGTCCGGGTCGATCTCGTGCTCCCGCGGATAGGGGCCGATGCCGAGCAGCCCGTTCTCCGACTGGAGCACCACATGCCGGTCACGGGGGATATAGTTGGCCACCAGGGTCGGGATGCCGATCCCCAGGTTGACGTAAAAACCGTCCTGGACCTCCAGGGCCGCCCGCTGGGCGATCTGCTCTCGTGAAAACGCCATGGTGCCTCCCTGTCAGGCAGCGCTTGTGGTGCGCCGCTCGATCCGTTTCTCGTAGTTTGTGCAGGCGATCACCCGCTGCACGTAGATGCTCGGCGTATGGACCTGATCCGGGTCGATGGCGCCGATCTCCACCAGTTCCTCCACTTCGGCAATGGTCACCCGCCCCGCGGCGGCCATCATGGGGTTGAAGTTGCGGGCGGTCTTGTTGTAGACCAGGTTGCCCAAGTGGTCCCCCTTGCAGGCCTTGACCAGGGACACGTCGGCCGTGAGCGCGGTTTCCAGCAGGTAGGGACGGCCATTGAAGGTCCTCACCTCCCGTCCCTCGGCAATCGGGGTGCCGACCCCGGCCGGGGTGTAGAAGGCCGGGATGCCCGCCCCGCCGGCCCTGATCCGCTCCGCCAGGGTCCCCTGGGGTACCAGTTGCACCTCCAGTTCGCCGGAGAGGAACTGGCGTTCGAACTCCTTGTTCTCCCCCACGTAGGAGGAGATCATCTTGCGGATCTGCCGGTTCTCCAGGAGCAGCCCCAGGCCCCAGTCGTCCACGCCGCAGTTGTTGGAGATGACCGTGAGATCCTTCACCCCCCTGTCCCGCAGCCCCATGATGAGCTTCTCCGGGATGCCCACCAGGCCGAAGCCGCCTGCCATGATCGTCATGCCGTCGGTGATGCCGGCCAGCGCCTCTTCAATGGATGTACAGACCTTCATAACTCTCCTCCATCCCCCCTCCCGACCTCCCCCCGCTGGGGGGAGGAGCAGTTGTCCCCTCCCCCAGCGGGGGAGGGCCAGGGTGGGGGAAGCAGAATGTGACCACGTAGTACGAGAGGTTTATTGGTTGGTTCACAGCGACCGCTTCAGCAGCCGTCCCAGCTCGCCGACAAAGCCGCGCCTGAAGGCGAGCACGCAGACAACGAAGATCGCCCCGATCACTACCGTGACCCAGGAGCCGATGGAACTCAGCTCCGAATGGAGCGTGACCACCGTGAACGCACCGACCAAGGGGCCGAGAACGGTCCCCAGCCCGCCCAGCAGGGTCATCAGCACCACCTCGCCGGACGTATGCCAGCTGACGTCGGTCAGGGAGGCCAGTTGGAACACCAGCGCCTTGGTGGCCCCGGCCATGCCGGCCAGGGAGGAGGAGATGACGAAGGCCAGGAGCTTGACCCGCTCAACCCGGTAGCCGAGGGAAACGGCCCGCGGCTCGTTCTCGCGGATCGCCGCCAGCACTTGGCCGAAGGGGGAGTGGATGGCGCGGTGGATGATCCAGAACCCGATGCAGAAAATCGCAAATACGAAGTAGTAGAGGTTCAGCTCCAGGGACCTGCCCCCCACGTCGTAGCTCTTACCCAGGTCGAACAGGCCGAACAACAGTCCCCGCGGGATGTCCTGCAGGCCGTCCTCGCCACCGGTGAAGTCGGATTTGAGGGCCGCAAAGTAGACGATCTGCGCCAGTGCCAGGGTGACCATGGCGAAATAGATCCCCTGGCGCCGGATCGCCAGGCTGCCGAAGATGAACCCCAGCAGGCCGGCCGCTACCGTGCCCGCCAGTATCCCCAGTTCCGGGGTCAGCCCGCTGTTCTTCACCAGGTAGCCGGTGATGTGGGCTGCCCCGCCGAAAAAGGCTGCATGGCCGAAGGAGAGCAGGCCGGCATAGCCCAACAGGAGGTTGAAGGCGCAGGCGAACAGGGCAAAGCAGTAGAGTTTCATCAGGAACACGGGATAGGCCGCGAAGGGCGCGACCAGGCCGAGCAGCAGCAGGATGATCCAGATGTACCTGTTCATAGGGATCATGCCTCCTTGCCGAACAGGCCGGCCGGTTTCACCAGCAGCACCAGCACCATCATCAGGAAGACCACCGTGCTGGAGGCGGGGGGGTAGACCACCTTGGTGAGACCTTCGATCATGCCGAGGGTCAGGCCGGTCACGATGGAGCCCAGGATCGAGCCCATGCCGCCGATAACCACCACGGCGAACACGGTGATGATCATCTCGGCCCCCATGACCGGGCTGACCGAGTAGATCGGCGCCGCCACCACCCCGGCAAAGGCCGCCAGCGCCACGCCGTAGCCATAGGTCAGGGTGATCATGAGCGGTACGTTGATGCCGAAGGCCTGCACCAGTTCCGGCTTTTCCGTGCCGGCCCGCAGATAGGCTCCCAGCTTGGTGCGTTCGATCATGAACCAAGTGCCGAAGCAGACCACCAGGGAGATCGCGATGGCCCAGAGCCGGTAGGCGGGAAAGACCATGAAGCCCAGGTTGACCGCTCCTGCCAGCACCTCCGGTTTGCCGTCGTAGGGGGTGCCGGAGACGTTGAAGTAGTTGGTGAAGACCCCCTGGATGATCAGGGCGATGCCGAAGGTGAGCAGCAGGCCGTACAGGTGGTCGAACCGGTAGAGCCGGCTCAGCATGGTCCGCTCGATCACGATGCCCAGGAGCCCGACCACCAGCGGCACGACGATCAGCGCGGCCCAGTAGTTGAGGTGGAACTCCGGCATCCCCAGGAGCGGCCCCAGGTCGTTGTACCCCAAGAGGGCCACGAAGGCCCCCAGCATGTAGAGGGCGCCGTGGGCGAAGTTAACGATGTTCAGCAGGCCGAAGATGACCGCCAGGCCGAGACTCAGGGTGGCGTAGAAGACCCCGTTGTTGAGCCCCAGCATCATCTGCGACATGACTGTCTGAAAGGTGATTTCCATTGCGTACCTCGGGAAAGTCCCCCTTTGGAAAAGGGGGATTCAGGGGGATTTGGCCTTTGACGTCAAAACCAAATCCCCCTTGCCCCTTGCCAAAGGGGAGATTTCGCCCCTACTTCTTCACCAACGGGCAAACGCTCTTGGACAGCGGCATGAATGCCTGGTCACCGGGGATGGTCTTGACGATCTTGAGCAGGTCCCACTCCCCCTTGGACTCGGCCGGTTTCTTGACCTCCATCAGGTACATGTCGTGCACCATACGGCCGTCGACCCTGATCTTGCCGTGTACGGCGAAGAAGTCGCTGATGTCCATGGACTTGAGCTTGGCCATGACCGCGTCCGGGTCGTCGGTACCGGCTGCCTTGATCGCTTTCAGGTAGTTCATGGTGGCGGAATAGGCCCCGGCCTGGTCCATGGTCGGCATGGCCTTGTGTTTCTTGTAGAAGCGATTGGAGAAGTCGCGGGTCGCCTTGTCCCGGTCCCAGTAAAAGCCGCTGGCGAACTGCATCCCCTGGGCCACCGGCAGCCCCAGGCTCTTGATGTCGGTATCGAACACCAGCAGCCCGACCAGGCGTTGCCCCTTCTGGGCCACGCCGAATTCCCGGGCCTGCTTGACGGCGTTGGTGAAGTCGCCGCCGGCATTGGCCAGGCCGATTACCTTGGCCCCGGAGTTCTGGGCCTGGAGCAGGTAAGAGGAGAAATCGGCCGAGGAGAGCGGATGCCGTACCGAACCGAGCACCTTGCCGCCGTGGGTCTTGACGAATTCCGCGGCGTTCTTCTCCAGGGAGTGGCCAAAGGCATAGTCGGCGGTGATGAAGAACCAGCTGTTCCCCCCGGAGCCGACCACTGCGTTGCCGGTAACGTTGGCCAGGGCATAGTTGTCGTAGACGTAATGGATGCCGTAGGGGGTGCAGTCCTTGTTGGTCAGGTCGGTCGATCCCGCGCCGGTATTGATGGTGATGCGCTTCTTCTCGGCGCCGACCTTCTGGACCGCCAGGGCGCAGGCCGAGTTGAGCAGGCCGGTGATCATGTCCACCTTCTCGGTGTCGAACCACTCGCGCGCCTTGGTGGAGGCGATGTCCGCCTTGTTCTGATGATCAGCGCCAATGACCTTGATCGGCTTGCCCAGTACCTTGCCGCCGAAGTCGGCCACTGCCATCTCCACCGCCACCTGGGTCCCCTTGCCGCCGATCTGGGAGTAGACGCCGGACATGTCGGTCAGAACGCCGATCTTGACCACGTCATCGGAGATCCCCTTGCCGGCCGCGCCGGCTATCCCGGCCGCCATCGCCATTGCCGCCACACACCCCATCAGCCATAGTACCTTTGTCTTCATCTGTACTCTCCTTTCGTGAATAACAACCGCAGTCACACGCCCAGATATCTGTTCAGCCGTTCCATGCTTCCCGCCAGTTCGTCCCTGGTGATCATCTCCGCGATCCGGCCGTGGTCAATGACGTAGTGCCGGTCCGCCAGGGTGGCGGCAAAGTGAAAATTCTGCTCCACCAGGATGATGGTGAAACCGCGCTCCTTGAGCTGGCGGATGAGGCGGCCCAGGGTCTGCACGATCACCGGCGCCAGCCCCTCGGTGATCTCGTCCAGGAGCAGCAGGTTGGCGCCGGTGCGCAGGATGCGCGCCATGGCCAGCATCTGCTGTTCGCCGCCCGACAGGCGGGTTCCCATGCTCTGTCTCCGTTCCAGCAGGTTGGGGAACATCTCGTAGATCTCGGCCAGGGACATGCCCCCTTCCCGCACCACCGGCGGCAGGAGCAGGTTCTCCTCCACCGAAAGGCTGGCAAAGATCCCCCGCTCCTCGGGGCAATACCCGAGCCCCAGGCGGGCGATGCGGTGGGGGGGCTGTGTGACGGTCTCCCGGCCATTCACCGCGATCGAACCGGTCCGGCGCCCCACCAGACCCATGATGGATTTGAGGATGCTGGTCCGGCCGGCGCCGTTCCTGCCCAGCAGCGTTACCAACTCCCCCTGGCGCACCGTCAGGTCGATGCCGTGCAGCACATGGGATTCTCCGTAAAAGGCGTGGAGATCCCTGATGTTCAATAGTTCTTTTCCCGTTGCTTCAGGCATGTGCGGTCCCCATGTATGCCTCCATGACCTGCGGATTTCCGGAAACCTCTCCATATCCCCCCTCGGCCAGGATCGCGCCACGCTGCAACACGGTGATCCGGTCGGCCAGGGTTGCCACCACCTTCAGGTTGTGCTCCACCATCAGGATGGTGCGGTTCGCGGAGACCTGCTTCACCAGCGCGGCGATGCGTCCCACGTCCTCCACCCCCATGCCCTGGGTCGGTTCGTCCAGGAGCATCAGCTCGGGATCAAGCGCCAGGGTGGTGGCTATCTCCAGGGCACGCTTGCGGCCGTAGGCCAATTCGGCGGTCACGGTGTCGGCGCAGTCGGTCAGCCCGACCGCCTCCAGCAGTTCCATGGCCCGGTCGTCCAGGACCCTGAGCGTGGAGGCCGGCTTCCAGAAATGGTAGGTGGTGCCCAGCTTGCGTTGCAGGGCCACGCGCACATTCTCCCGTGGGGTGAGGTTGGGGAATACGGCTGATATCTGGAACGAGCGCACGACCCCGCGTTCCGCGATATCGGCCGGTTTCTCCCTCGTAATGTCGATGCCGTTGAACATGATGCTGCCGGAGGAGGGGGTGAGGAATTTGGTCAGCAGGTTGAATACGGTGGTCTTGCCGGCGCCGTTCGGACCGATCAGCGCGTGGATATGTCCGCGCTCCACCCGCAGGTTGACATCGCTCACGGCGATGAAGCCGCGGAACTCCTTGGTGAGGTTTTTCGTTTCGAGGATATGGTCCGACACCGTGCAGTCTCCTCATGTTCAGGTGGCTTGGTTATCGTAATAAATAGTACATGGGCCTGTTTGGAATCAAGCAAATACCGTTCCATATTTTATGAGATCAAAACAGGCGCTGGGTTGGGCCTTTTCATTCATGTATGAATTGAAATGATCAATTATTTGATCATTTCAAGGGTGCCAATGTTATTACATATGTAAAAATATACAGTTATGATTTATCCATTAATTGATCATTTTATTTATTATTGAATCATATATGATGGCTATATGCAATAACAATGTTTTATTGATTGATTTGTTGCAAACAAAAGGCAACCGCATGGTTGCCTTTTGTCGCCTGAGGGAGAGCTGCGAGACTACAGGAATACGATATCGTCGGCCAGATCGGTCAGCTTGTCGCCACCGTTGGCGGTTACGCTGAAGGTATTCTCGATGCCGATCACCCCCTTGCCGGGGATGACGAATTTCGGTTCAATGGCAATGGTCTGGCCGGCCTGGAGCGGAACCTTGAATCCTTGGGCAATGACCGGGAACTCGTCCAGTTCCAGGCCGACGCCGTGGCCGACAAAGCGGGCGTTCTCGCCCGGCATGCCCATGAAGTTCTTCCCCAGGCCGGCCTGTTCGGCCATGGCGGCCGCCTGGAGGAAGAGCTCCTCACAGATCGCCCCCGGTTTCAGGGCCTGCCGGAGGGCGTCCTGTATCTCCAGGGCCACGATGAAGGCGCGGTGCAGTTCGGGATCGAGCGAGCCGATCACGAAGATGCGGGTCATGTCGGTGATGTAGCCGTTGAAGACGCCGGTGTAGTCCACCAGGATCGGTTCATGCTCGCGGATGACTTCGGTGGAGGCGCCGTGGGGCGAGGCGTTGGAGAGGCCGCGGCCGGTGACGGCGCCGTCGAAGAAGCCGTAGCTGGGGCCGCCGGCCGACACGGCCAATCCCATGAACAACTCCTGGTTATAGGCCCGCATGCGGATGTACCCCTCGTTGCCGGCCTTGCGCAAACGATACTCAAACTCGGCTGCCAGGTCGATCTCGCGCATGCCGGCCTTGAGGAATTGGGGCACCTGGGTAAAGACCGAACAGAGCTTGCTCCCGCAGAGCCGGAGCTGTTCCAGTTCGTAGGGTGATTTTACCGAGCGCAGTTCGCGGTTGAGGGCGGAGATGTCCACGAATTCCCGTCCCCCAAGAAGTTTGCTGTAGTAGTTGAGTTGCTGCACCGGCACCACGTCGAAGGTAACGCCGATCTTTTGGACCCGCTCATCGAACAGGCCCGGAAAATCCTTGCTGGAGGGAAAGGGAAGGATATCGGCCAGGACGCTTTCCTCTTTCGCACGGGCCAGGCTCTTGCGCACCAGCAGCAGCGGCTCCCCATCGGCCGGGATCCAGAGAGTGGAATTCTGACGGGTGCCGCTGAAGTAGTAGACATCGATGGGAAAGATGAACAGGGCGCCGTCGAGTCCCTTGTCCCTGAGCATGGTCTGCATGGTGCTGATACGCTGTTTCGCTTCGGTTGCGGTGATCATGGGTATCTCCTGATTTTGTGATGAGTCAAGTTCTCAAAATCCCCCCTCCCAACCTCCCCCCGCTGGGGGGAGGAGCTAAAACCGTACTCCCTCCTCCAGCGGGGGAGAGGCGGGGTGGGGAGGGGGCTAAGGTGTTAGGTCCACTCGTCAAAAAACGCGATCTCGGCCAGCTCCTTGCGCGGCCTGGGTTTGGGCTCCTGGTCCGGGTATCCCAGGGGGGTGATGCCCACGATCCTGATGGAAGCGGGAATGCCGAGGGAGGATTTGATCCGGGCCTCGTCGTACCATCCCATCCAGCAGGTGCCCAGACCCAGGGCATGGGCAGCCAGGCAGAGATGCTCGAAAGCGATGGCCGTATCGGCCACGAAGTAGGGGATGCCGTTCTCCACGTCCGATTCGGCCGGGTCGGCACAGACCACGATCACCACCGGCGCCATGGCAATGGCCTTTTTACCAGGATTGTCGTCGGGAAAGGCGTCCAGAAGCGTTGCGCGCTTGTCCGCTTCGGTGAGGACCAGAAAGCGCCAGCACTGGAGGTTCTTCCAGGAGGGGGCCAGCCGGGCAGCGTCCAGCACCTGCTCGATCTTTTCCCGCTCCACCGGGGTATCCTTGTATTTCCTGATGCTGCGTCGGTCGCGAATGACCTGGAAGATGTCCATGCATGCTCCTCTCAGATGATGGAATGATGGGCCACGATCGCCTGGTAGCTCCGCATGGCGGCCAGATAGCGGGCGTCCTCGGCATAGGTCGTGGGATAGACCGGGGGGACGGGGCAATGATTCAGGTCGTTATCCACATGCACGAAGGTGAAGAGGCACGAGTTGGAGAGCGCTTTGCTGGTGCGGTCGCGGCTGATGCGCTCGATGTTTGCCTCGACGCAGACAAAACTGCTGGTGGTGTAGACCACCCGGCTGGTGAAATGGAGCGTGTCACCCAGGCGGACCGGGTGCATGAAGTTGATCCGGTTGACGGCGGCAATGATGGAGCGGCCGGGGGCGACCAGTTCCGAACAGATGGCGGAGAGCTCGTAGGCCCGGCGGATCAGGTAGCCGCCGAAGATCATCTTGGGATTGTACTCCTTGATGGGGTACATGCGCTCCCAGGCATCGGTCACCAGCCTCCCGGTCAGCAGCCCGGAAAAACCGGGTTCTTCCTGGGCGTGGTGAAGCGAGGCGAGCATCAGGAATTCGTCCCTGCCGGGAGGTTCCAGCAGGGCCGCCTGCTGCTGCTTGTACTCCTCACGCCGGTCCACGGCCTTGTCGAAACGCTGCTGCTCGGCCCCTTCCGCGTATTCCAGGGGCGGGAGTATCACGCTGACCGCATCGCCCCCCGTGCCGGAGCGGGCCACCATGGTGAAGTAGCAGGAGGCGATATGATTGGCCGGTTCCCCCGGCTGTTCCACGCGAATCCCCACCTCCACCGAGGAGCGGCCTACGTGGTTGATGCGCGCATGGCAGATCAGGTCCCTGGTCACATCGGCAGCGTGGCGCACGAAGATATTGTCGATGGCCGCCGTTACCACCCACGCCTGGGAATGGAAGCGGTTCACGTAGGCCAGGGCCGTCCGTTCCGCCACCTTGTCCAGCACCTCCAGCAGCAGTCCGAAACGGAGATTTCCCTGCAGCGGCTCGTCCAGCACCATGAAGCGGCGGCGCATGTCGGCGTCGGTGCTGAGCGGCAGGGTGTGGTAGTACGAGGTGTCAGCGGGATAGGTCATGGGGCGCTCCTTTACGGAAAGGATGACAGGGCTGATGATGGATGAGTGTACCAATCTCCATTCGTTCGTAAAGGGAAATTTTCTGTTCCCCCCTCCCGACCTCCCCCCGCTGGGGGGAGGAGTGTAACGCCGGATCTCCCTCCCCCGGAGGGGGAGGGCTGGGG
>DATBXI010000406.1:0-2251 GCA_036514355.1 Desulfuromonadaceae bacterium | reverse complement strand
CCCCGGAGCCGCCCACACCGACGACCCGGGCCACCGGCACGACCCGGCCGGCACCGGTCCGGAGGCAACGGTGGACGTGGACGAGCGCCTGGGCGCGCGGATCCCGCTGGACATCACCTTCCGCGACGAAACCGGCAACCGGGTCCGGCTGGCTGACCTGGTCACCGGGCCGACCATCATCCTCCCCGTGTACTACGGCTGCACCAATGTGTGCAGCTATCTCCAGGGAGGGCTGGCCCGGGTCCTGCCCGCCCTGAAGAACCGTCCGGTGAGCGATTACCGGGTCATCTCGGTCAGCTTCGACGAAACCGAGACCCCGCAGCAGGCGGCCAGGTCGAAACGGATGTACCTGACCGCCATGGCTGTCCCGTTCCCGGAGGCGGGGTGGCGTTTCCTGACCGGCGACAGCGACGGCATCCGCCGCCTGACCGATGCCGCGGGGTACCGTTTCCAGCGTAAGGGTCGGGACTTCATTCACCCGGTGGCGAGCATCGTCGTGACCAGGGACGGCACCATCGTCCGCTACCTGTACGGCACCACCTTCCTGGCCAAGGACGTCTCCCTGGCGCTCCTGGAGGCCCGCGAAGGCAAGGTGGGGGCCTCGATCCGCAGGGTGATGGAGTACTGTTTCAGTTACGACCCGAACGGCAGGACCTACGTCTTCAACCTGCTGCGGATAAGCGCCACGGTGGTCATCCTCAGCGCCGGCGGTTTCCTGGCGTTTCTGCTGTTGACGGGAAAGAGGCGCAAACGGCGTACAACGGAGGGGTCATGAGTTCGGCCGAACAACCGGAGCACAGCGTAGACGGCGGCTTCTGGAGCGATACGGGAAAGACCGGCATCCGGTCCTGGATATTTTCCACCGACCACAAGCGGATCGGGCTGCTCTACTTCTATTCCACCTTCGGCTTCTTCCTGGTGGGGGTGCTGCTGGGGATATTGATCAGGATCGAGCTGATGACGCCGGGCCGCACCATCATGGGGCCTGCCACCTATAACGCCCTGTTCACCGTGCACGGGGTGGTGATGATCTTTCTCTTCATCATCCCCGGCATGCCGGGCGCCTTCGGCAACCTGGTCATGCCGATCCAGATCGGTGCCCGGGACGTGGCCTTTCCCCGCCTGAACCTCTTCTCCTGGTGGCTCTACATCATCGGCGCCGGGATCATCCTCACCTCCCTCTTCACGGGCGGGGGGCCGCCCGACACCGGCTGGACCTTCTACGTCCCCTTCAGCGCCCGCACCGGCACCAACGTCTCTCTGGCGGTGTTCGGGGTCTTCACCATCGGCTTCTCGTCGATCCTGACCGGGCTGAACTTCATCACCACCATCCACCGCCTCAGGGCCCCGGGTATGACCTGGGGCAGGCTGCCGCTCTTCACCTGGTCCCTGTACGCCACCGCCTGGATCCAGCTCCTGGCCACGCCCATCCTGGGCATCACCCTGGCACTGATCCTGGCCGAGCGCCTCCTGGGCACCGGCCTGTTCGACCCCGCCAAGGGGGGCGACCCGGTCATGTACCAGCACCTGTTCTGGATCTACTCCCACCCGGCGGTCTACATCATGATCCTGCCGGGCATGGGGGTGATCTCGGACATCATCCCGGTCTTTGCCCGCAAACCGATCTTCGGCTACAAGATGATCGCCTTTTCCAGCCTGGCCATCGCCGCTGCCGGCTCCCTGGTCTGGGGGCACCACATGTTCACCAGCGGCATGAGCGACACCGCCATCATGGTGTTCTCGCTGCTGACCTTCATCGTGGCCATACCCTCGGCCATCAAGGTCTTCAACTGGGTCTCCACCCTGTACAAGGGTTCCATCTCCCTGGAAGCCCCCATGCTGTTCGCGCTCTCCTTCATCCTGCTCTTCTCCATCGGCGGCCTCACCGGCCTGATCCTGGGCTCGGCCGCCACCGACATCCACGTGCACGACACCGACTTCGTGGTGGGGCACTTCCATTACGTCATGTTCGGCGGCGCCGGTTTCGCTTTCATGGCGGCCATGCACTACTGGCTGCCCAAGTTCTACGGCCGCAGGTACGCCGAGCGGCCGGCCGTCGTGGGCTGGGCGATCATGTTCGTCGGCTTCAACATCCTCTACTTCTCCATGATGGTGCTCGGCCTGAAGGGGATGCCGCGGCGCTATTACGATTACCTGCCCGAGTTTGCCCCCCTCAACATGGTGTCCACCATCGGCAGCTGGATCCTGGCCATCGGGCTGACCATCGTGCTGGTGAACCTGTTCCGCGGCC
>DATBXI010000405.1:0-8542 GCA_036514355.1 Desulfuromonadaceae bacterium | reverse complement strand
GGCTGCGGGGTTAACCCGCTGCACCGCCGCTTCCACCAGGGATACGGCGTCCGGGTCGGCGGCGTTCACCTTGTTGATCACCACCAGGCCGGCGCGCCGCAGATTAACCTCTCCCGGATACCAGGCGGTCTCGTGCCCCGGCCGCAGGGGGTCGACAACCACAATCTCCAGGTCGGGCCGGAAAAAGGGGAGGTCATTGTTGCCGCCGTCCCAGATGATTACCTGCGCCTCGGCTTCGGCCCGGGCTAGGATCTTGGCGTACTCCACCCCGGCATAGACCACGGCCTTGCGCTCCAGCAGGTGCTCGTACTCCTCCCGTTCCTCGATGGTGCAGCGGTAGCGCTCCAGGTCGGCAACTTCGGCGAAGCGCTCCACCTCCTGGCGCACCAGGTCGCCGTAGGGCATGGGGTGGCGCACCACCACCGGCCTGATGCCCCGTTCCCCCAGGATGTCGCATAAATAGCGCACCACCTGGCTCTTGCCGCAACCGGTGCGCACGGCGCATACCGATACCACCGGCCTGCGGCTCTTCAGCATGGTGGCGGCCGGTCCGATGAGGCGGAAATCGGCGCCGCAGGCCAGAACCTGCGAGGCGGTATGCATCAGTTCGGCGTGGGCCACGTCGCTGTAGGCGAAGACCACCTGGTCGATGCGGTGACGGCGGATCAGCGCGGACAGTTCCTCCTCGGGGTGGATCGGGATGCCCTGCGGATAGAGCGGGCCCGCCAGGCGGGCAGGGTAGCGGCGCCGGGCGATGTAGGGGATTTGGGCCGCGGTAAAGGCCACCACCCGGCTGGCGGCGTTGTCGCGGAAGCAGCAGTTGAAGTTGTGAAAGTCGCGCCCCGCGGCCCCCATGATGATGATCCGCGTCCGTTTCACCCCAGCGTCCCCAGCCCGGCCTCCAGTATGTCCAGGGCCTGCGCCAGCTCGCTGTCGCTGATGGTGAGCGGCGGTATGAGGCGGATGACGTTGCGCTCCGGGCCGCAGTTGATGATGATCAGCCCCTGGTCGCGGCAGTAAGTGGTCAGGCGCTCACACCCCTCGCCGTCGGGCGTTCCGTCGGCTGTCGCCAGCTCCACCCCGATCATCAGTCCCAGGCCCCGCACGTCGGCGATGGGCGGATAACGTTCCCCCATTGACCGGAGCCGGACCATGGCCCGTTCCTCCAGCACGCGGCTCCGGGGAAGCAGCCCCTCGTCCTGGATGATCTCGATGGTGGCCATGGCGGCGGCGCAGGCGAGGGGGTTGCCCCCGAAGGTGGTGCCGTGGGCGCCCATGGGCCACTCCTGCATGATCCCGGCCCGGGCCACCACGGCAGAGAGCGGGAAGCCGGAGGCGATCCCCTTGGCAACGGCCATGACATCCGGGGTGACGCCGTAGCGCTGGGCCGCGAACCAGTCGCCGGTGCGCCCCATGCCGGACTGTACCTCGTCGAAGATCAGCAGGATGCCGTGTTGGTCGCAGAGCCGGCGCAGCTCCAGCAGGAATATGGCCGGGGCCGGCACGTAGCCCCCTTCGCCCAGCACCGGCTCAATGATGATAGTCGCCACCTCATCGGGAGTTATGACGTGCCGCAGCATCTCCCGCAGGTACTCCAGGCATGCCAGGGAGCAGCGTTCACCGTTGCAGCCGAACATGCAGGCGTGGCAGGCGGGATAGGGGGCGTGAAAGACCGAGGGGAGCAGCGGGTGATAGCGGGCCCGGTAGCGGGCCGAGCTGGCGGTGAGCGATACCGTGCCCAGGGTGCGGCCGTGGAAGGCGCCGCTGAAGGCCACGATCCCCTGCCGGCCGGTGACGAAGCGGGCCAGCTTGATGGCTCCTTCCACCGCCTCGGCCCCGGAGTTGCTGAAGAAGAGCATGTCCAGCCCCTCCGGCGTGACCGTGGTGAGCGCCTCTGCCGCGCTCAGGGTGGTTTCGTTGTAGAAGATGCCGCCAGTGTGGACGAATTTGGCCACCTGTTGGCCGACCCGCTCCAGCACCCGCGGATGGTTGTGGCCGATGTTGAGTACCGCCAGGCCGGAGGAGAGGTCCAGGTAGCGCCGCCCTTCGGTGTCGATCACCCAGGAGCCCTCCCCCCGTTCGATGACCAGCGGATGGTAGATGTGCAGGGCCGGGGTGAAGACCCGCTCCTGGCGGGCGATGATGTTGGCGGTGGTCATGGCATGCTCCTTCCGGGTAACGGTGATTTCCCGCAGTTACCCGTGTACGATGGCTGTCCCCGCATCACCGGCCACTGCCGCCTCGATCTCGTCCAGGTGGCAGATGATAGCCGCCCGGCCGCCGGCACGGATGAAACGCACGGCCGCTTCCACCTTGGGGCCCATGGAGCCGGGGGGGAATTGTCCGTCCTCCTGGTAGCGCACCGCTTCCGAGGCCGGCAGGACAGTGAGGAACCGCTCGGCAGGGGTGCCGTAATCCAGCGCCACCCCCGGCACGTCGGTGGCGATCACCAGGGTGTCCACCCCCACCTCCGACGCCAGGCAGGCGCTGGCCAGGTCTTTGTCGATCACCGCGTCCACCCCGTGGAAGGCGCGTCCCTCCCGGACCACCGGGATGCCGCCCCCACCGCAGCAGATGACGATGAAATCCATGCCCAGCAAGCGGCGGATCTCCTCCTTCTCCACGATGGTCAGGGGCTGCGGCGAAGCCACCACGCGGCGATACCCTTTCGGGGTGCGCATCAGCGGCCAGGGGAGGTGGGCTGCCCGTTGGTCGTCGTAGACCGGGCCGATGGGCTTGGTCGGCGTCCGAAAGGCTGGATCGTGCTCGTCCACCACCACGTAACTGATCAGGCTCACCAGGTGACGCCGCCGTCCCCGCAGAGACAGCAGGTGCCCCTCCAGGGTCGATTCGATCATGTAGCCGATCTGTCCCTGGGTCTGGGCCACCAGTACCTCCAAAGGCATGGCGGGCAGTTCAGGGCAGCACTCCTGCTGCAACAGCAGGGTACCCACCTGCGGGCCGTTGCCGTGGGTGATGATGAGCCGGTACGCCTCAGCCAGGCGCGCCGCCTGGCGCATGGGGCCTACCAGGTTGGTGAACTGCTCCAGGGCGGTTCCTGGCTCTCCCTGGCGAATGAGGGCATTGCCCCCCAGGGCCAGCAGCAGGATTGCCTTGTCTTTGGTATGGGGCATGAGGATTTCCCGGCAGACAGTGATCGGCGTACGGTCTCAAGCTTACCATGGCTCGGGGATGGTTCAAGCAGCGCCAGGCGGAAACGGGCGGCGATCGGAGCGCTTCCTGTCATGTGGGATTTATCTGGTAGACTTGAGTCAGGATCATGCACGCTCCGCGATGTGACAGGAGAAACCCCGATGGGCAACACGGCCGACCTCATCATCCTGGGCTCCGGATCGACCGCCTTTGCGGCGGCGCTGCGCGCCACCAGCTACGGTGCTCGGGTGCTCATGTTCGAAAAGAGTGTCCTGGGGGGGACCTGCATCAATTGGGGCTGCATCCCCAGCAAGACCATGATCCACGCCGCCCAGTTCCTGCACGAGGCGCGTCTGGGGGTGGCCATCGGCCTCGGCATCCAGTGCAACGGGGTGGAGTATGAACGTCTGTGTGCCCATCGGGACGAGGTGGTGCAGAAACTCCGCAAGGAACGCTACCTGGACGTGCTGCAAAACGCCTCAGGCCTGGAGTTGGTCAGGGGAACGGCCCGCTTTCTCGACCGGCATACCGTCGAGGCCAATGAACAGCACTACCGGGCCGAACGCTTCCTGCTTGCCGTGGGTGGTTTCCCGTACGTGCCCGCCATATCGGGGCTCGATTGCTGCGACTACCTGACCAGCCGCAGCGCCCTGCTCATGAAGCGCCTGCCGTCGTCGCTGGTCATCATCGGCGGCGGCGTGATCGCGGTCGAGCTGGGGCAGATGTTCCATCGCCTGGGATGCCGCGTGACTATCCTGGAACACGGACCGCGCATCCTGCCGACCGTGGAGTGCGAACCTGCCCAGGCCCTGCACGAGGTGTTGGTGGGCGAGGGGATCAAGATAGTCACGGACGTGGCCTTCTGTTCGATGGCAAAGGTGGGGGACCTGACGGTGGTCAATGCGGACGTGAAGGACCGGCGCCACGAATATACCTGTGAACGGCTGCTGCTGGCCGTCGGTACCGCGCCGGCCAGCGAGGGTATCGGATTGGAGCGGGTGGGTGTGAAAACGGATCGGAAGGGGTTCGTGCTGACGGATCGCCAGATGCGCACGTCAGTGCCGGGGATTTGGGCTGCGGGCGATGTGACCGGCGGGATGATGATCGCCACCGTGGGCGCCCGGGAAGGGATCGTGGCCGTGGACGACATGTTCGATCCGGGGTGCGGGTGCGCCATAGATTACCTGGCAGCGCCCATGACGGTCTTTACCGATCCCGAGGTGGGCATTGTCGGCCATGGTGAAGAGAGCGCCCGGCAGGCCGGTTTTGATGTCCAGGTGAACATCATGCCGGTCAGCGCCATTCCCAAGGCCCACGTGACCGGCCATACCGCCGGGGTGATCAAGATTGTCGCGGATCGTAACACCGGCCGGCTGCTGGGGGTTCACCTGACCTGTCACCGGGGGGCGGAACTGATCAACGAGGCAGCCCTGGCCCTGAGCCGCCGCCTGTCCGTGGCTGAACTGGCCGCGCTGCCCCACGTCTATCCCTCCATAGGTGAGGGGCTCAAGCTCTGCGCCCAGGGGTTCAACCGGGACATAAGCCGGCTTTCGTGCTGCGCCGAGTAGGAGTTACAATTCCAAATCAAAGCTCTATCTCCCTCACTCTATCTCTCTCCCGGAGGGAGAGGGTGGCCAGAGGCCGGGTGAGGGGGGCTGAAATGAAAAAAGCCCGCTTGCGCGGGCTTTTTTGTATGATATGGGTCCCGGCGGGCGGGGCATATCACGGGTTTGTGGTTAGATCTTTGTGACGTTAGCTGCCTGGAGGCCTTTCGGACCTTTCACTACTTCGAAGCTAACCTCTTCGCCTTCGGCCAGCGACTTGAAGCCGTCTCCCGTGATGGCAGAGAAATGCACGAACACATCCTCGCCGCCCTGCTGCTCAAGAAAACCGAAACCCTTGCTGTCGTTAAACCACTTTACCTTACCTTGTACCATTCTCTTTCTCCTGCTTTCGCGTGTTATGCCCGGCAACCGTCCAAGATCAGGAAGCCGCCGGGCGCTCCACTTCCAGATCATTGTCCCCCCTGAAACAAAAAGCCCAGATGGCTTTCACGGCCTCCTGGGGATCAAAACTTCAAAAGGCGTTTCACGTTAGCACATTCATGCACCGTTTGTCTGCAAAATAATGCAGCTGAAGAAAAATATCGGAAAAAATATTCCCAGGCGCCTCCTCCCGCAACCGGCAGACAGGTTCATGTCACGGAGATGTCGAGGCTCGACTCCCAGTAACCATGGAGATTGCAGTGCTGTGCCGCAACCAGGGTCAGCTTGCCGGAGGGCGCCGCATCCTTGGGCACCACAACCGTAAATGCCGTCTTGGGCTTGAGATAGCCTGTGGACTGGAACGCCGTCCTGCCGGCGGGTTCATTGCCCATGAACAATTCGATGTGCTCGATCCAATGGGTCGGCCCCATGACATGCAAGGTCTCTCCCACCGCCACCTCCACCGTGAACGCTTCTCCGGCCTTTACCACGGCCGGTGCGGTGATATGCGGGGCATGGCTTTTTTCCAGCGGCGTCTTCCGGGCAGGGTCCTTCACCCGGTTGATCCCGTCAAAGAGTGATTGATCGACTTTGGTGGGAAAATAGCGCTCCGCTTGAGATATGGTTGCCGCAAGCCCCGTGGCGAGCGAGCCCATTGCCATTGTTTTCAGAAAAAATCTCCTGTTCATGCCGACACCTCCGCTCCATGATTCGGCCGCTTCCCGAAGACCGTGCACCCAAGTATATCGCCAAATGGTCGGTTATCAAGAATGAGGGGCGAGTGCCGATACGACGGTCGGTGCCGGAATTCGCTTTGACAAATAGTCATTATTGGGTAATCTCCACCAAGAGAACCGACGCCGCACGGGGAGGAAGGGATGAATACCACGTTGTCCATGGCTTTGTGCACACTGGTCGTTACGGCATCTCTGGCGATGGCGGCTGACACGCCGTCCATCGAGCAGGGCAAGGAACTGTTCAACAGCACGAATCTCGGGACGAACGGGAAGCGCTGTGCCACCTGTCATCCCGATGGGCGCGGGCTGAACGAGGCGGCCCGATACGATGCGGCCCGCCTGGGAAAGATCATCAATCAGTGCATCAGCAGGCCGCTCAAGGGTACGGAGCTGCCCCCGGACTCACCAAAGCTGCAATCGCTGATCATGTACGTGCAGTCGCTTGCCGCCGTTGGCAAAAAATAACAAGGAGCGGGTATGGCATTCATTGAGTGGGATGATCGTTACAGTGTCGGAGTGACCAGGTTCAACGAGCAGCACCGCAGGATTGTGGGAATGATCAATCGGCTGGATGAGGCGATGCAGGGGGGTACGGAGCGGCAGACGCTCCAGCAGGTGCTTTCCGACCTTGCCGGGTACACCAAAACCCATTTTGCCGAAGAGGAACGCCTTATGGAAGAGCACGGTTATCCCGGCCTTGCCACCCATCGGGAGGAACACCGGAAATTGAACAGGGAACTTGCAAGCCTCTATACGAGCTTTTTTACGTCCAAGAAACCGCTGACAGCCGACATGATGGCATTCCTGGGGAACTGGCTGTACGACCATATTCAAGGCACCGACAAACAGTATGAGCCTTTTTTCAGCGAACGGGGCATTGACTGAGTCGATTCCCTGGCGCCCCGCAAAAAGCCTCCTCAGGCAATACGCGAGGCAATGAATCTGCTTCAGCGGCCCGTTCCGGATCGCCTGGATACCGGCGATTTCTTCCGTGCTCTGTGTCCCCTGTCAACCATGACGGCCCTCTGCAACGTATATCGCATGCCTTCTGCCGCTCCAGTGCCCTTTCCAGGGTAGCCCGATCCGTGCTACAGTCTTTACAGTGGTTGGATATGCAGGGCCGCAGAACATCGTCGGCCCCGAAAAAACGGATGGGGTGCCAACAATGACACGACGAGCCGTACTCTGCTCCCGCTGCCGGAAGCTGATCGGAAGCGATGAATCCAATTGCTCCTGGTGCGGGGCGCCTCGTCCCGCGGCCTGGCGCCAGGCGACGGGGCGGCTGTGGGGCACATTTGATGGCGATGGGGTGATCAAGGCCATCATAACGGTCAATATCATCTTCTATGCCCTGTCACTTCTGTTGAGCACCCATGGTGGGCCTTCCTTCAATCCCCTCAGCATGTTGACTCCCGATCGGACCAGCCTGTTACTCCTCGGCGAGACCGGGACAATCCCCATCGACCGCTTCGGCCGTTATTGGACGATCCTCTCGGCCAACTATCTGCATGGCGGGATTCTGCACATCCTGTTCAACCTGATGGCCCTGCGCCAGATTGCGCCATGGGTCATCCAGGAGTATGGCACCAGCCGGATGTTCGTCATCTATACCCTGGGAGGAATGTGCGGCTATGTGGTCTCTTACCTGGCCGGGGTGCCGTTCACCATCGGTGCCTCAGCGGCTATATGCGGCTTGATCGGGGCATTGTTGTACTTTGGCCGCAGCCGCGGCGGTGTGTACGGTTCCGCTGTCTACCGGGAGGTGGGAGGCTGGGTGATCGGTCTCTTCATCTTCGGCTTGCTGATGCCGGGCATAAACAACTGGGGGCATGGGGGTGGCATTGTGGGTGGGATGGTTGTGGGGATGCTGCTCGGGTACGGGGAGCGAAGACCGGAAACGGCCGCACACCGGGTCCTGGCGTTGCTGTGCGCACTTCTGACCGCCGCGGTGCTGGTTTGGGCCGCTCTTGGCGCTTTCCTGCTGTGGTCCCGCTAGGGAGCGTTGCCCTCTGTATGGGATGGTTTTGAACTGGAGCCGGCTGGATGGCATCTGCTATAATTAACTAAGAGCAGAAGGTGCTTTGCTTTCAGACGCTGAGAAGCGGAAGGGGAACGGCCATGTCACTGGTAAAAACGTGGTATACCCTCGAAGAAGCCGCAGAGAAGTTCGGTGTGGAGGAAGGGCGGATTCTCCAATGGGTCGAGCAGGGTATGATCCGGACGGAGGATGCGAAGCGCAAGGTGCTGCATGTTAACGCGGATGACCTGGACCTCAAGGTGCAGGAACTGACCGGAATTTGAAAACCAGCGTCGGGATACCGCCGTACCGGATTGTGAGGGCGGAGTGGAAGAATTCTGATTCTCTGGTATTGTAAACAGAGGCGGCTGGTATGCCTGGAGAAAACGTCGACTAAAAAGGAGAATGGAAACAATGGCAACAGGAACAGTCAAGTGGTTCAACGAGAGCAAGGGGTTCGGGTTTATCGAGCAGGATGACGGGAGTGGTGACGTATTTGTCCATTTTTCCGCCATTACCGGCGAGGGGTTCAAGACGCTGGCCGAAGGCGATAAGGTTTCCTTCAACGTCGTCAAGGGACCGAAGGGGCTCCAGGCTGAGAACGTACAGAAAGCCTAGATCATCGCACATTACGCCCTGTGAAAAGCCTG